>JAFIHR010000356.1 GCA_017849325.1 Xanthobacter autotrophicus
AGCGACGCAGGCGCTCCAGCACCGCATAGTCGGGATAGCCGTCGGGCAGCATGCCGCTCCGGGTCTGGAAGTCCTGGATGGCGTCGCGGGTCTTCGGCCCGAGCACGCCGTCCACGGTGCCGATGTCATAGCCGCGCTGGGTGAGGCGGTCCTGCATCTCCAGCCGGTCCGAGCGGGAGAGCGGGCGCTCGTCCTTGGGCCAGGACTGGGCGAAATCACCGCCGCCGCGCAGGCGGTCGCCGAGATGGCCGATGGCGAGGGCGTAGGCGTCGGCCGGGTTGTACTTCCGGATGACATCGAAATTGTTGAGCATCAGGAAGGCGGGCCCCGCCGCGCCGGCCGGCAGCAGCAGGTAGGCCTGATCGCTGCCGCGCGGGAACGGACGGCTCGCCGGCCGGGTCACGCCGAGGGCGGCCCATTTGCTGAGCGGCTGGCGGATGGTGCGGTTGGCGTTGCGGTAGTCGAAATTCTCCGGCAGCACCACCTCATAGCCCCAGGTCTTGCCGAACTCCCAGCCGTCGAGCTTCAGGTTGTTGGCGGTGGAGGCGATGATGTCGGGGATGGAATCCACCACGTTGCGCTTGCCGTCGCCGTCGAAATCCACCGCATAGCGCTGGAACGACGTGGGCATGAACTGGGTCGGGCCGAAGGCGCCGGCCCACGATCCCGTCAGGTGATCGTAGGGGACGTCGTCCTTGTCGAGGATCTGCAGGGTGGCGACGAACTCGTCGCGGAAATAGTCCTGCCGGCGGCCGACGCAGGCGAGCGTCGCGGTGCTCTCCAGCACCGAGCGGCTGCCGATGCCCTCCGGCGAACCATAGGTGGTCTCGATGCCCCAGATCGCGGCCACCGCGTAGCGGTCCACGCCGAACTGCTTCTCCACCTGGTCGAAGATGGGCTTGTAGCGCGCGAGCACCTCGCGGCCCTTCTTCACCCGGGTCTCGGTCACCAGCATGTTCACATAGGCGCCGGTGGGCTTGGAGAATTCCGGCTGGCTCTCGAGAAAGCGCATGATGCGCATGTCGGGCTGGAGGGGGCGCGTGTAGCGCTCGAAGGTGGCGCGCGACACCCCCTTGGCCTGGGCGGCCGGCCACAGCCCGGCGATGCAATTGGGGAAATTGGCCTGAGCCTGGGCCAGCGCCTGGGGCGTCATCAGCGGATGGCCGCTGCCGGAATCAGCGGTGGCCGGGGCTGCGCTCGCCACCGTCTCCGGCTTGGGCGCGCCGAAGCCGAAGATGGATATGGATCCTGTGGTCTGGGCCAAGGCGGGCCCGGCGCTCACGAGGAGCGACGCGGCCGCGCATGCCGCGGCAAATGCCACAATCGCGCCTGTTCCGCGTTCTGCCGCGCGGCCTCCGGCGGTCTTGAAAGTCACTGAAGCCATTGCTCCGCCTCTGTTGGTCCTGACGGCAATTCAATCATGCGCCTTCATTTGGGCCCCCATAGGGTTGCCCCGAGGTTAACGGAAGGCAAATTTTGGACCGAAGGGGGCGCTTTCCCGGGCCGGACGGGCCGGAGCTCAAAAGCGGGCAGGCCCCGCCGAACGCGGCTTCGCGGGGCGGATTTGCGTTTCGCGCTGCATGATTATTGCATCGCACAATTTTCCGCCCACCGACGCTATTCTTGTTGCGGACCGTGCCCCGAGATGTGCTAGGCAGCAGCGTCTTCCACAGCACGGCGGTGTCCCATGAGCAAGCCCATACGGAAAGCCATCCTTCCCGTTGCCGGCCTTGGCACCAGGTTTCTGCCAGCCACCAAGGCTGTCCCCAAGGAAATGCTCACCGTGGTGGATCGTCCCGTGGTGCAGCATGTGGTGGACGAGGCGCTGGCGGCCGGCATCGAGCACATCGTCTTCGTCACCGGCCGCAACAAGGCGGTGATCGAGGACCATTTCGACCGGCAGTTCGAGCTGGAGCGCACCCTGGAGGGGCGCGGCAAGCTCAAGGAGCTGGAGCAGCTCGACCGCGACACGCCGCAGGCCGGCACCACCTCCTTCACCCGCCAGCAGCTGCCGCTCGGGCTCGGCCATGCGGTGTGGTGCGCCCGCGACATCATCGGCGACGAGCCGTTCGCGCTGCTGCTGCCCGACATGCTGCACATGGGCCGCAACGGCAAGGGCTGCCTCGCCAACATGGTGGAGGCCTACGCCAAGACCGGCGGCAACGTGGTCTCGGTCTACGAGGTGCCGGACGACCAGACCCACCAGTACGGCATCGTCGGCACCGGCGAGAAGAAGGCCGAAGGGGTCCACGCCATCACCCAGATGGTGGAGAAGCCCAAGCCCGGCACGGCGCCGACCAATCTCGCCATCTCCGGCCGCTACATCCTCCAGCCGGCCATCTTCGACCTGCTCGCCAAGCAGGAGGCGGGCGCCGGCGGCGAGATCCAGCTCACCGATTCCATGCTGAAGCTGCAGGAGAGCGAGCCGTTCTACGCCGTCACCTTCGACGGCGCGATCTACGACTGCGGCTCGAAGATCGGCTTCCTCATGGCCAACGTGGCCTATGCCCTGTCGCGGCCGGACATCGCGCCGCAGTTCCGCGCCGAGCTTCAGGGCGTGCTCGCGGGCAATTGACGCGGCGCCCCGGGGCTCGGGCGGCGGCTTCGCCGGCGTTGCCGGGGCAGTAAAACGGCGGTGGCGACGTGAGGCGCGCGCCATCGCGGTCCTATGCGCCGCACCGACATTCGGGCGGTACGCCACCTTTTGGCCGAAGTCGCGGGCGAGGTCTCTCCCGCACCATGGGATTTGGACGATGCCGCGGCTTCTCATTCTGTGCGCGCTCCTTGCGGTCGCGCTGCTCGCCCCGCGCCAGGCGGCGGCTCACCCCCATGTCTGGGTGACCATGAAATCCGAGCTGGTCTTCTCGCCGGCGGGGGAGCTCACCGACATCAAGCAGACCTGGGCGTTCGACGACGCCTTCTCCGCCTTCGCCCTCCAGGGCATGGCGAAGCAGAAGAACGGCACCTACGGCGACGACGTGCTGAAGCCGCTGGCCCAGGTGAACATCGAATCCCTGAAGGAATACGACTACTTCGTCTACGGGAAGACGGCGACGAGCAAGATCGCCTTCAATGAGCCGGTCGATTACTACCTGACCTACGAGAACGAG
>JAFIHR010000357.1 GCA_017849325.1 Xanthobacter autotrophicus
CCAGGAGCTGTCCGGCTGCAAGCTGGTGGAGGGCTACGGCCTCAGCGAGACGGCGCCGGTGGTCACCGCCAATCCGCCGCTCGGCCTCGTGAAGGACGGCTCGGTGGGCACGGCGCTGCCGGACACCACCATCGAGGTCCGTGACCTGGTGAACCCGCGGCGCTTCATGGGCGTGGGCGAAAAGGGCGAGGTGTGCGTGCGCGGCCCGCAGGTGATGAAGGGCTATTACAATCGCCCCGACGAGACCCGCGAGGCCTTCATCGACGGCGCCTTCCGCACCGGCGACGTAGGCTATCTCGACGCCGACGGCTATCTCTTCCTGGTGGACCGCATCAAGGACGTGATCCTGTGCGGCGGCTACAACGTCTATCCGAGGGTGATCGAGGAGGCGCTGTACCTGCATCCGGCGGTGGCCGAGGCGGTGGCCATCGGCATCTTCGATCCCTATCGCGGGCAGGCGCCCAAGGCCTTCGTCACTTTGCGCGAAGGGCAGAGCGCCACCCCCGAGGAACTGCTCGCCTTCCTCGCCACCCAGATCTCCAAGATCGAGCTGCCGAAGGAGGTGGAGATCCGCGACGCCCTGCCGAAGACCATGGTGGGCAAGCTCTCCAAGAAGGAGCTGATCGCCGAGGAGCGCCAGCGCGCGTCTTGAGCGCGTGGCGTCCGGCAGGGGCGGGCGTCTCCGGAGCCCGCCATGCCGCTTGCCCGCCGGCGGCTTTTCGCGCCAAGTGGGGCTGTGGGCGGGGTTCGCGCGGCGGCATCCGCAAGGCGGCATCCGCAAGGTGGCATCCGCAAGGTGGCGCCGGCCCCGGGCGACGGCGGCGTGCCGGCGCTCTCCGGCCGGCAGGGGGATGACGATGGGAGCCCATTGGAGCGCGGCGCGCTGGGTGATGGTGGCGTGCCTGGTGGTGGCGTTGTTCTATCTCGCCTGGCAGGTGATCGACATCTTCCTGCTGGTGTTCGCCGCGCTCCTGGTGTCGCTGGCGCTTCATTCGCTCGCCGATCCCTTCTCGCGGCTCACCGGATTTCCCGAGCGCTATGCGGTCTTTCCCGTGGCGCTGTTCACCTTCGGCGCGATCCTCGGCGCCGGCTTCCTATTCGGCTCCACCATCCAGGCGCAGACCAGCGAGCTGCTGCGCGACCTGCCGACGGCCTGGCATACCTTCCAGTCCCGCTTTCACCTCCAGCAGATGAGCAACGACATCCTGAAGCAGGCCGAGGTGGTGGCGCCCTCGGGCGAGACGGTGCTGTCCGCCATCCAGGGGCTGACCAGCAACGTGCTGCAGCTCTTCGTGGGCATCTTCCTGGTGGTGGTCGGCGGGCTCTATTTCGCGGTGGATCCGGCGCTCTACCGCAGGCTCTTCCTCGACCTCTGGCCCGAGGCGCAGCAGCAGCTGGTCAGCCGGAAGCTCGACGCCATCTCGACCGATCTGCGCAGCTTCCTCAAGGCCCAGCTCATCTCCATGGCGGTGGTGGGGGTGCTGACCTACATCGGCCTTGCCGCCCTCGGCATCCCCTCGGCGCTGGCGCTCGCGCTGTTCACCGCGCTCGCCGAGTTCGTGCCCATGGTGGGGCCGGTGGTCTCCGCCGTCCCGGCGCTGCTGATGGCGCTGACCATCGGTCTCGATTCGGCGCTGTGGACGCTGGTCGTCTTCGTCGGCGTGCAGCAGGCGGAGAGCAATCTCATCACCCCGCTCCTGCAGCAGCGGATGGTCTCCCTGCCGCCGGCGGTGACGCTGTTCGCCGTGGTGGCTTTCGGCAATCTGCTCGGCCCGCTCGGCATTCTGCTGGCGACGCCGCTGACCGTGCTGGCCTTCGCAGCTCTGCGTCCATCGCAGGACTAGACCCCTCCGGCGCCCTCTGCCGCAACGGTTCCGTTTGCCTTGGCGGGGCGGGCGTGTATGGTCTCGCGCCCGGAACGCTGAAGAGACTTTGCATGGCCCGCGACACAGTGGACGCGACCCCCCTTTCCAGTCGCGATGACCTCATCGCCTGGATGGAAGAGGGGAACAAGCCGAAGGAGGCGTTCCGTATCGGCACCGAACACGAGAAGATCCCCTTCACCCTCGCCCGCCATGAGCCGGTTCCCTATGACGGCCCGAAGGGCATCCGCGCGCTGCTGGAGGGAATGGGCAAGGTCCTCGGCTGGGAGCCGATCCTGGAAGGGGAGATCCTCATCGGCCTTGCCGACCCCAAGGGTGGCGGGGCGATCTCGCTGGAGCCGGGCGGGCAGTTCGAATTGTCCGGCGCGCCGCTCACCTCGGTGCACGAGACCTGCGCCGAGGTGAACGCCCATCTCGCCCAGGTGCGCGAGGTGGCGGAGCCCATGGGCATCGGCTTCCTCGGCATCGGCATGAGCCCCAAGTGGACCCGCGCGGAAACCCCGGTGATGCCGAAGGGCCGCTACAGGATCATGGCCAACTACATGCCCAAGGTGGGCAAGCTCGGCCTCGACATGATGTTCCGCACCTGCACGGTGCAGGTGAACCTCGACTTCTCCTCCGAGGCCGACATGGTGAAAAAGATGCGCGTCGGCCTCGCGCTCCAGCCGGTGGCGACCGCGCTGTTCGCCAACTCGCCGTTCACCGAGGGCAAGCCGAATGGCCTGCTGTCGTTCCGCTCGGAGATCTGGCGCGACACCGACAATGCCCGCTCCGGCATGCTGCCGTTCGCCTTCGAGGACGGCTTCGGCTTCGAGGCTTACGTGGATTACGCCCTCGACGTGCCGATGTATTTCGTCAAGCGGGGCGAGCA
>JAFIHR010000057.1 GCA_017849325.1 Xanthobacter autotrophicus
CTTGCCGCGGCGCTCGGCACCCTCGCCATGGCGCTGTTCGCCAACTATCCCATCGCGCTGGCGCCCGGCATGGGGCTCAACGCCTATTTCACCTTCACCGTGGTGAAGGGAATGGGCGTGCCCTGGGAGGTGGCGCTGGGGGCGGTTTTCCTCTCCGGCTGCCTGTTCCTCGCCATCAGCCTGCTGCGCGTGCGCGAGTGGCTGATCAACTCCATCCCCATGTCGCTGAAGCTGGGCATCGCCGCCGGCATCGGCCTGTTCCTCGGGCTCATCGGGCTTCAGGGCATGGGCCTCGTGGTGGCGAAGGAGGCCACCATGGTGGGCTTCGGCCATATCGGCGCGCCGGCGACGCTCCTCTCGTGCCTCGGCTTCCTGCTGATGGCGGGCCTGTCCGCCCGCGGGTTTCCCGGCGCGGTGCTGATCGCCATGGCTGCGACGGCGCTGGCCGGCCTGCCGCTCGGCCTCACCCGCTTCGACGGCATCGCCGCCTGGCCGCCGTCGCTGGCGCCCACCTTCTTGGCGCTGGACGTGGCGGGGGCGCTGAAGCTCGGCATCGTCACGGTCGTGTTCGCCTTCTTCCTGGTGGACGTGCTGGACAATATGGGCACCCTCATCGCCACCACCTACCGCGCCGGCCTGATGGGCCGCGACGGCAGGGTGCCGCGCCTCAAGAGGGTGCTGCTGGCCGATTCGGGCGGGGCGATCATGGGCGCGCTGCTCGGCACCTCCACCACCACCTCCTATATCGAGAGCGCCTCGGGCATCGCCGCGGGCGGACGCACCGGGCTGACCTCGGTGGTGACGGCCCTGTGCTTCCTGCTCTGCCTGTTCCTGGCGCCGCTGGCGCTCGCCATTCCGGCCTTCGCCACCGCGCCCGCGCTGGTGTTCGTCGCCTGCCTGATGGTGGCGGCGCTGCGCGACATCGCGTGGGACGATCTGTCCGAATCCCTCCCGGCGGTGGTGACGGCGCTCGGCACGGTGTTCGCGTTCTCGATCGCCGTCGGCATCAGCCTGGGCTTCATCTGCCATGTGGCGGTGAAGGTGATTTCCGGGCGCTGGCGCGAGGTGAGCGGGCCGGTGGTGGTGATCGCGCTCGCCTGCGCCGTGCTGCTGGCGATGGAATAGGGTGGGGGAGGCCGCCTGCCCTGCGGTGATGCCGACACTTCCCTCCGCCCGATCCATCGTGTAGACCACGGCGCGAAAACGCGCGTCCGCCACCGGGCGGGACGCGAACGTGATGGATTCCATGCAGACGGTTCTGATTGTCATTCACCTGATGGTGGTGCTCGCCCTGATCGGCGTGGTGCTCATCCAGCGCTCCGAAGGCGGTGGACTGGGCATCGGCGGCGGTGGCGGCGGGTCCGGCGGCTTCTTCACCGCGCGCGGCTCGGCGAACGTTTTGACGCGGGCCACCTCCATCCTGGCGCTTCTGTTCTTCATCACCTCCCTGGCGCTGACCATCGTCGCCGGCTGGGGCCGCGCTCCGCGCTCCATCCTGGCGCCCGCGGGTCCGTCGCAGACGGCGCCGTCGGTGCCGCAGAGCGGGGGCACGATCCTCGACCAGATTCGCCAGCAGGCGCCGGGTGGCGCGGGCGCACCGTCAGGCGCTCCCGCCGCTCCCCCAGCACCGAGCGGCCCCCAGGTTCCGCAGTCCCAGTAAGCCTGTCGCGGCGCGCATCCGGCGTGTCCGCCTCGCGGGGCCCCGGCCTCGTGCAGGCGGTTCCGGGCGTGAGCGCCGCGTCACTCTTCTCCACAGGCGAGGCGAGGCCGAGCGGGGCTTCGCGCTCGCCGAATCGTGTTTGGACGAGGTAAGGTCGAGGCCCATGGCGCGCTACATCTTCATCACCGGCGGCGTC
Source organism: Xanthobacter autotrophicus (assembly GCA_017849325.1). Taxonomy (GTDB): domain Bacteria; phylum Pseudomonadota; class Alphaproteobacteria; order Rhizobiales; family Xanthobacteraceae; genus Xanthobacter; species Xanthobacter autotrophicus_B. The sequence goes on from JAFIHR010000057.1 coordinate 1,857, forward strand.
GTGTCTTCCCTGGGCAAGGGCCTCGCCTCGGCAGCTTTGGGCGCGCTTCTCCAGGCGCGCGGCTATACCGTCCGGCTGCGCAAGCTGGACCCCTACCTGAACGTCGATCCGGGCACCATGAGCCCGTATCAGCACGGCGAGGTGTTCGTCACCGACGACGGGGCGGAGACCGATCTCGACCTCGGCCATTACGAGCGCTTCACCGGCCATCCCGCCACCCGGCAGGACAACATCACCACCGGGCGCATCTACCAGGACATCCTCGCCAAAGAGCGGCGCGGCGACTATCTCGGCGCCACCATCCAGGTGATCCCCCACGTCACCAACGCGATCAAGGAATTCGTGCTGGAGGGCAACGAGGGCTTCGACTTCGTGCTCATCGAGATCGGCGGCACGGTGGGCGACATCGAGGGCCTGCCCTTCTTCGAGGCCACCCGCCAGCTCAAGAACGAGCTGCCGCGCGGCCACGCCATCTTCATCCACCTGACGCTGCTGCCGTACATCCCCTCGGCCGGCGAGGTGAAGACCAAGCCGACCCAGCATTCGGTGAAGGAGCTGCGCTCCATCGGCATCCAGCCGGACATCCTGCTGTGCCGCACCGACCGCGACATCCCGCGCGAGGAGCGGCGTAAGCTGTCGCTGTTCTGCAACGTGCGCGAGAGCGCTGTGATCGAGGCGCGCGACGTGGACAACATCTACGCCGTTCCTTCCGCCTATCACGCCGAGGGGCTCGACAAGGAGGTGCTCGACGCCTTCAACATCGAGCCGGCGCCGGCGCCGAACCTCGCCCGCTGGATGAAGATCGAGGACCGGGTGCGCAATCCCGAGGGCGAGGTCACCATCGCCATCGTCGGCAAGTACACGGGCCTGAAGGACGCCTACAAGTCGCTCAGCGAGGCGCTGGCCCACGGCGGCATCGCCCACAAGGTGAAGGTCAATCTCGACTGGATCGAGAGCGAGACCTTCGAGCGCGAGGACCCCGCGCCGTTCCTGGAGCACGTGCACGGCATCCTGGTGCCCGGCGGCTTCGGCCAGCGCGGCGCCGAGGGCAAGATCCGCGCGGCCCGCTTCGCCCGCGAGCGCAAGGTGCCCTATCTCGGCATCTGCTTCGGCATGCAGATGGCGGTGATCGAGGCGGCGCGGAACCTCGCCGGCATCGAGCTCGCCAATTCCACCGAGTTCGGTCCCACGCCTGAGCCGGTGGTGGGCCTGCTCACCGAATGGCTGAAGGGCAATGAGCTGCACCGCCGCACCGCCGCCGGCGACCTCGGCGGCACCATGCGGCTCGGCGCTTTTCCCGCCCATCTGGAAGAAGGCAGCCGGGTGGAGACCATCTACCAGGCGAGCGACATCTACGAGCGCCACCGCCACCGCTACGAGGTGAACACCGCCTATCGCGACCGCCTGGAGCAGCACGGCCTCCGCTTCTCCGGCATGTCGCCGGACGGGCTCCTGCCCGAGATCGTGGAATATGCCGACCACCCCTGGTTCATCGGCGTGCAGTTCCACCCCGAGCTGAAGTCGCGGCCGTTCGATCCGCACCCGCTGTTCGCCTCCTTCGTGGGCGCGGCCATGGAGCAGAGCCGCCTCGTCTGAGGCGGCTTGGCGCGGCAAGGCGCGCGAGGCCGGTGCGGGGGAGGTGTGGCCTTACGGCAACCCCGCCGGCTTCCGTCACATTTGCGTATCCCAATTGCCGCCATGTGCGCTTAAGCTTGTCCGGCGTCCCGGCGTCTTCCGGTCCGGCGCATGACCAGCCCGAGGGCCGGTGCGCGGCTCGGCCGCGCGCGTTCCGGCATCTCTCCATGCACCTGCTCGCCATGCCGCGGACCGTCGATTCCGTGGGAGGCCGGGCTTCGCGCAAGAGGAAACGCCCATGCAGCGCGGTCTCGATCATGTCGTCCATCTGGTGCGCGATCTCGACGCGGCGGGGGAGGTCTACGACCTGCTCGGCTTCACCGTCGGCCCGCGCAACCAGCACCCCTGGGGCACCGAGAACCGTATCGTCCAGACGCCCGGCTTCTATGTCGAGCTGTTGCAGATCGCCGCGCCGGAGAAGAACCAGCCCGCCGCGGGCGCCGCATTCTCCTTCGGCGGCTATAACGCCACTTTCCTCGCCGCCCATGGCGAGGGCCTCTCCATGCTGGCACTCGAGGGCAAGGACCCGATCCGGGAGAAGGCAGGCTTCGACGAGGCTGGCTTCGGCGCCTTCGACATCCTGGAGTTCTCCCGCATCGGCCGCCGGCCCGACGGCCACGAGATGGAGCTCGGCTTCTCTTTGGCCTTCGCCCGGGATCCGCTGTCGCCGGGCCTGTCGGTCTTCACCTCGACCCAGCGCCGGCCCGACGA
>JAFIHR010000358.1 GCA_017849325.1 Xanthobacter autotrophicus
AAGATGACGCCCTGGATCACCAGCACCCATTCGCCGAGGCTGGCGAGATAGTTCTGCATGGTGACGATCACCCCCGCGCCCACCACCGGGCCGAGAATGGTGCCCATGCCGCCCACCAGGGTCATCAGGATCACCTCGCCCGACATCTGCCAGGCGACGTCGGTCAGCGACGCCAGCTGGAACACCAGCACCTTGGTGGCGCCCGCCAGACCCGCCAGGGCCGCCGACAGCACGAAGGCGAGGAGCTTGTACTGGTTCACCCGGTAGCCCAGCGAGATGGCGCGCGGCTCATTCTCGCGGATCGCCTTGAGCACCTGCCCGAACGGCGAGTGGATGGCCCGGTAGATCAGCAGGAAGCCGAACAGGAAGACCGCCAGCACCACATAATAAAGGGTGAGGTCGTCGGTGATGTCGATCACCCCGAACAGCGGCCGGCGCGGCACCGCCTGCAATCCGTCCTCGCCGCCGGTGAAGGGCGCCTGGAGGCAGAAAAAGAAGAACATCTGCGCCAGCGCCAGGGTCACCATGGCGAAATAGATGCCCTGCCGGCGGATGGCGAGCAGCCCCGCCACCAGCCCGAGGAAGGCGGCGAAGGCCACGCCCACGAGGATGCCGAGCTCGGGCGTGAAGCCCCACACCTTGATGAAGTGCGCGGTCACATAGGCGGCGCCGCCGAAGAACATGGCGTGGCCGAACGACAGGAGCCCGGTGTAGCCGAGCATCAGGTTGAAGGCGCAGGCGAACAGCGCGAAGCACAGCACCTTCATCAGGAACACGGGATAGACCGCGAACGGCGCCGCCAGCAGCAGCGCCAGGGCGACGAGCCCCAGCACCATGGAGAGCGCCGGGTTGGCGCCGTCGGCCTGTGGCAGGGATCGCGGCGCGGGCGTGGAATGGGAGGGGGAGCTCATGGCAGAAGCCTCGGGTTCCGGATCATTTGGCGGTGCCGAACAGGCCGGCCGGCTTCACCATGAGCACGATGGCCATGATGACGAAGATCACCGTGGAGGAGGCCTCGGGATAGAAGACCTTGGTGAGGCCCTCCACCACGCCGAGGCCGAAGCCGGTGACGATGGCCCCGAGGATCGAGCCCATGCCGCCGATCACCACCACCGCGAACACCACGATGATGAGGTTCGAGCCCATGGTCGGACTGACCTGGTAGGCGGGCGCGGCGAGCACGCCGGCGAGCGCGGCAAGGCCGACGCCGAAGCCGTAGGTCAGGGTGATCATGCGCGGCACGTCGATGCCGAAGGCCTGCACCAAGTCGGGCCGCTCGGTGGCGGCGCGCAGGTAGGAGCCGAGCTTGGTGCGCTCGATCATGAACCACACCAGCAGGCAGACCACCAGCGAGGCCACGACGATGAAGGCGCGGTAGTTGGGCAGGAACATGAAGCCGAGGTTGGTGCCGCCCGGCAGGGGATTGTCGTAGGGCAGGCCCGAGGCGCCGTACTGCCGCCGGAACAGGCCCTCGATGATGAGGGCGAGGCCGAAGGTGAGCAGCAGGCCGTAGAGATGGTCGAGATGGTACAATCGTCGCAGCAGCGTGCGCTCGATGATCATGCCGATGATGGCGACGATGAGCGGCGACAGCACGAGCGCGCCCCAGAACGGAACGCCGAGATAGTTGAGCGCCATCCACGCCCCGAACGCGCCCATCATGTACTGGGCGCCATGGGCGAAGTTGATCACGTTGAGCAGGCCGAAGATGACCGCGAGCCCGAGGCTCAGCAGCGCGTAGAAGGCGCCGTTGATCAGCCCGAGCAGAAGCTGGCCGAACAGCGCTTGGGGGGGAATGCCGAGCAGCTCGAACATCGAAAATCCGTCTCGTCAGGAGGATGCGGACCGGCCACGAGGACCGGTCCGCCCGCAACGGGTCATGCCTTCAGGGGTGCGCCGCGAAGCTCAGCCCTTGACCAGGGGGCAGCCGCCCTCGCTCAGGGGCCGGAAGGCCTCGGCAGCGGGGATGGTCGCCTTCAGGGTGTAATAGTCGTAGGGACCCTTGGACTCCGACGGCTTCTTCACCTGGAACAGGAACATGGGATGGATGTGCCGGCCATCGGCCCGCACCTCGCCCTTGCCGAACAGCGGATCGTCGGTGGGCAGCTTCTTCATCTCGGCCACCACGGCGGCGCCGTCCTTGGCCGACTTCAGGGCTTCCACCGCCTTGAGATAGTGCAGCACGCCGGAATAGACGCCCGCCTGCACCATGGTGGGACGCTTGCCGCCGTTGGCCGCGGCGAACTCGTCCGCGAACTTGCGGTTGGCGTCGGTCATGTCCCAGTACCAGGCGGCCGTCAGGTTCAGGCCCTGCGAGACCTTGAGGCCGAGGGAGTGGATGTCGGTGAGGAAGATGAGCAGGCCGGCGAGGTTCTGGCCGCCTTCGACGATGCCGTACTCGGACGCCTGCTTGATGGAATTGATAGTGTCGCCGCCGGCGTTGGCGAGGCCGACGATCTTCGCCTTGGAGGACTGCGCCTGCAGCAGGAAGGAGGAGAAGTCGGGGGTGTTGAGCGGCACCTTGACGCTGCCGACCACCTTGCCGCCGTTGTCCACCACCACCTTCGCGGTGTCGCGCTCCAGGGCGTGGCCGAAGGCGTAGTCCGCGGTGATGAAGAACCAGGTGTCGCCGCCGGTCTTCACCACGGCCTTGCCGGTGCCGTTGGCCAGCGCCCAGGTGTCGTAGGTCCAGTGGATGGTGTTGGGGGTGCAGGCCTTGCCGGTGAGGTCCGAGGTGGCCGCGCCGGAATTGATGAAGACCTTGTTCTTCTCCTTGGTCACCTCGCTCACCGCGAGGGCGACGCCGGAGTTCGGCACGTCGAGGATGACGTCCACGCCCTCCACGTCATACCACTTGCGGGCGATGGACGTGCCGACGTCGGCCTTGTTCTGGTGGTCGGCGGAGACCACCTCCACCTTCATGCCCTTGGCGGCGGCGCCGAAATCCTCGACCGCCTTCTTCGCCGCCCAGGTCGAGCCCGGGCCGCCGAGGTCGGCATAGAGGCCGGACTGGTCGTTGAGCACGCCGATCTTCACGGGAATGGGATCCGCGGCATGGGCCACGCCGATGCCGGCAAGGCTCAGGGCCGCAAGAAAAGCCATGGAAAACCGCATATCATTCCTCCCCGCCGGCTTGACCCGCCGGCTTTGTGGCTGGAGCTCTGGCTTCACACGCCGAGAAGCGCTTCGAGACGAGCCGCGTTTTCCGCGATCTTGTCATTCTCCACCATGTCCACGACGCGCCCGTGCTCGACCACGTAATGGCGGTCGGCGATGGTCGAGGCGAAGTGGAAGTTCTGTTCCACCAGCAGCACGGTGAAGCCGCGCTGCTTCAAGGTCTTGATGATCTCGCCGATGTGCTGGACGATCACCGGGGCGAGGCCCTCCGAGGGCTCGTCGAGAAGCAGCAGCTTCGCCCCGGTGCGCAGGATGCGGGCGATGGCGAGCATCTGCTGCTCGCCGCCGGACAGCTTGGTGCCCTGGCTGTTGCGGCGCTCTTCGAGGCGCGGGAACAGCTCGTGGATCTCGTCCACGGTCAGCCCGCCCGGCAGCACCACCGGCGGCAGCAGCAGGTTCTCGCGCACCGAGAGCGACGAGAAGATGCCCCGCTCCTCCGGACAGATGGCGATGCCGAGACGGGCGATCTTGTTGGGCTGGAGGCCCACCGTCTCCGTGCCCTCGTAGCGGATTGAGCCCGAGCGCTTGCGCAGAAGGCCCATGATGGCCCGCATGGTGGTGGTCTTGCCGGCGCCGTTGCGCCCCAGCAGCGTCACCACCTCGCCGGGATAGACGTCGAAGCTCATGCCGTGCAGCACGTGGCTCTCGCCGTAATGGCCGTGGAGGTTCTTCACCTCCAGCAGGGGAGCGGAGGTGCGATCAAGCATGGCCGTGCCCCGTTCCCATGTAGGCTTCCACCACCTGCGGGTCCTTCGACACGACCGAATAGGGCCCTTCGGTGAGGATCTCGCCGCGGGCCAGCACGGTGATCATGTCCGAGAGATCCGCCACCACCGAGAGGTTGTGCTCCACCATCAGGATGGTGCGCCCGGCAGAGACGCGCTTGATCAGCTCGGCGGTGCGGGCGATGTCCTCGCGCCCCATGCCCGAGGTGGGCTCGTCGAGCAGCAGCATCTCCGGCTCCAGCGCCAAAGTGGTGGCGATCTCCAGCGCGCGCTTGCGGCCGTAGGGCAGCTCCACCGCCAGATGGGAGGCATAGGCCACCAGATCCACGTCGGCGATCAGCTCCATGGCGCGGTCGTTCAGGCCATCGAGCGAGGATTCCGACTGCCAGAAGCGGAACGAGTTGCCCATGGGCCGCTGCAGTGCGATCCGCACATTCTCCAGCACCGTGAGGTTGGGGAAGGTGGCGGAGATCTGGAACGAGCGCACCATGCCAAGCCGGGCGACGTCGGCCGGCGGCGTGCGCGTGATATCGCGCCCGTTGAGGCGGATGGTGCCGCGCGTCGGCTCCAGAAACTTGGTGATCAGGTTGAAGCAGGTGGTCTTGCCCGCCCCATTCGGCCCGATCAGGGCGTGAATGGTGTGACGGCGAATCCGGAGGTTCACGTCCTTCACGGCCGCAAACCCCTTGAATTCCTTGGTCAGACCTGTGGCTTCAACGATGTACGGCACGTCCGGGACGGTGGCCATGATCGTGTGGCGCCCTCACTGTTTGGCCCGGCGCGCAAAAGTTGCGCCGAAGCGTTCCTCCTCTGGACGGCACCTTGAACGGTGCCTTTTCTTGGCGTCACCGTAACACAGTGCCGCGTTGCTGCGTCAATAGATTTGGCGCCCCTTTCGTTGCACAGTGGCTGTTCAAATTTTCACTAGCGAAGCCAGTGATTGCAACCGGCGCATCGATATGCGGCGAAAATTCTACAGCCATCAAGTCGTTGCGCCGGAACGCATTGAACTGCGGAGGGCGCAGCGCCGCGCGCTCCGCAGTTCATCCTACGACTTAAGAACGAGGCACGCGCGCCTGCCCGTGATAGCCCTCGTTGGGCCGCATGTCGGTGGCGGTGGCGATGCGGTTCGACATGTTGAAGAATCCGGTCACCGCCGCGACGTCCCAGATGTCCCGCTCGGAGAACCCCACCTTGCGCAGCGCCTCGCGGTCCTCCTCCTCCATCGCGTGGGGCCGCTCGGTGAGCTTCACGGCGAAATCCAGCATGGCGCGCTGGCGCGGCGAGAGGCGCGCCGCCCGATAGTTCATGACGAGCTGCTCGCCCAGCATCGGATCTCCCGACAACTGCCGCACCGCCGCGCCATGGGCCGTCAGACAGTAATAACACTTGTTCACGTTGGAGACCGCGACGGCGATCATCTCGCGTTCCAGTTTTGACAGACCGGAGGGGGCGAGCATCAGGTCGCTATACATGGCGTTGAAGGCGGCCAGCTTCGCCATGTCGAAGGCATAGGCCTGAAGGACATTGGGGATGAAGCCGATCTTCTCGACGCATTTGTCGAAATAGGCCTGGGTCGCCGCGTCCAGCGGAGCCGGCGCCAACCCGAGGGCGATGGCGGGCGAATCATCGGGGGCCCGCGTCACCGGCGAAGGCGGAGCGGCGGCGGGCTTGGCCTGCGCCTTCGCCCGCGCGGACCTGCCCGCCGGCTTGACCGGTCCCTTCGTCGCCGCCTCGACCGCGGGCTTCGGAGCCGAGCGCCGGGCCGCCGGGGCGCGCGCCGGGGCGGGGCTTGCCGCCTTGGCCGCGACAGGCGCCTCATTTTCGGGCGTGCTGGTTTTTTTTGCTCCCCCCGTCTTGGCCTTTTCAACGCCTTCAAGGGCTCTCATCTTCCTCGCCATGGGTTCTGCCTCGTCATCATTGCGTCGCGGCTATCGGTCACACCCCATCAGGTGCCGGGCGTGGCACGCCGCGACGGGGCTCCGCGAGCCTAGAGCGCGATCCGGTCCGATGGAACCGCCGGGCGGTGTCATCAGACCGGCGAATTGTCCTCCCGCGTTTTGATCGGGGGCGGGTCCACCTTCGCGGGGAACCGCCCGCAGCGGCATCGAAGGGAAGAGGCCATGAACATCCAGGGAATTGCAGCCGGAGATTCGGATTTCGTCGCCGCGGCCCACCTCGCCCAGGCGGTCGAGATCCTCGGCCGTGACGCGCCAGACGTGCCGGCGGCCTTCGTCCGGCTGTTCCTCGGCTCCATCGCGAGCGAGGACCTGGCCCCGCTGTCCGCCGCCAGCGCCGCGGTGCTCGCCCAGGGCGCCTGGAACCACGCCTTCGTCCGCCACCGCGGCATGGCGGACGTGCGGGTCTTCAATCCCGACCTGCCGGACCTCGCGGTCACCGTGATCGAGGCCGTCAACGACGACATGGCCTTCCTGTTCGATTCGCTCGCCGGCGCGCTGGCCGACCGTGGGCTTCACCTGAAGCTCGTGGCCCATCCCATCCTGCACGTGGAGCGCGACGCCGACGGCAACGTCATCGGCCTGGAGGAGAGCATCGCCGAAGGGGCGAAGAAGCCCGCCGCCGACAACCGCGAGAGCCTCATCCACATGCATGTCGCCGCCATGGGCGAGGCCGAGCGGGCCCAGCTCAAGAGCGCCATCGAGGAAGTGCTCGCCGACGTGCGCGCGGTGAACGAGGACTTCGGGCCCATGCGCAAGCAGGTGCGCAGCCTTGGCAAGGCCTTCCGCAAGGACAAATGGGTCTACGAGGATGACGCCCGCGAGGAGGCGGCCGACCTCGTGGAGTGG
>JAFIHR010000359.1 GCA_017849325.1 Xanthobacter autotrophicus
CCAGGGGATGATGTCGATCTTCTCGCCCTGCAGCTCGTTCACCACCGCCTGCACGCGCGAGCCGCGCATGCCGACGCAGGCACCCACCGGGTCCACCGAGCCGTCGCGGGAGATCACCGCGATCTTGGCGCGCGAGCCGGGGTCGCGGGCCACCGCCTTGATCTCGACGATGCCGTCGTAGATCTCCGGCACCTCTTGGGCGAACAGCTTCGACATGAACTGGGGATGGGTGCGCGACAGGAAGATCTGCGGCCCACGCGGCTCGCGGCGCACGTCGTAGATGTAGGCACGGATGCGGTCGCCGGTCTTCACCGTCTCGCGCGGCAGGAGCTCGTCGCGGCGCAGGATGCCTTCGCCGCGGCCGAGGTCCACCACCACGTTGCCGTATTCCACCCGCTTGACGAGGCCGTTGACGATGTCGCCGATGCGGTCCTTGTACTCGTCATACTGCCGGTCGCGCTCGGCCTCGCGCACCTTCTGCACGATGACCTGCTTGGCCGACTGCGCGGCGATGCGGCCGAAATCGAAGGGCGGCAGGGTGTCGGCGATGGTATCGCCCACCTGGGCCGCCGGATTGTGCCGCCGGGCGCCGTCGAGGGTGATCTCGGTGGCGGAATTCTCCACCTCGTCCACCACGAGGAGATGCCGGGCGAGGCGCAGTTCGCCGGTGCGCGGATTGATGTCGGCGTGGATGTCCGTCTCCTGGCCGTAGCGCGAGCGCGCGGCCTTGGCGATGGCGTCCTCCATGGCGGCGATGACGATGCCGCGGTCGATGGACTTCTCCCGCGCGACGGCATCGGCGATCTGCAGAAGCTCGAGGCGGTTGGCGCTGACGGCAACCATCAGTGCGTCTCCTTCACAGTGGCCTTTTGGGCTTCGGTCTCGCCGTCGTCGGCGAAGGGCGATTTCTTGACCTTGGTCTTCTTGGCGTGCGCCTTCTTGCCGGTCTTGCTGGCCTTGGCCTTCTTGCCGGCGACCTTGCCGGTCAGGCCCCTGTTGGCGCTCGCCTGATTCTTCGGTGCGGGCTCGTCGAGGCCTTCGCCGGCCTCGGCCGAATCGTCCGCCAGCTCGTCGGCGGTGCCGTCGAGGAACGCCTCGGCGTCCTCGTCGAGGGCATGGCCGGCGGCCTTGGCCGCGCGCAGGGCGTCGCGGATCAGCGCGTCGGTAAGGACGAGGCGGGCTTCCTGGATGTCGGCGGCGGGCAGGCGCACGTCCGCCTCCTCGTCCGCCTTGGCATCCTGCCGGCGCACCAGCGCCGCGCCGTCGGCGGCGCCGAGGAGGATGCCGCGGAAACGCTTGCGGCCGTTCACCGGCACGCTCATCTCCACCTTCACCTCATGGCCGGCCCAGCGGGTGAAGTCGGTGAGGCGCACCAGCGGCCGGTCGATGCCGGGCGAGCTCATCTCCAGGCGGTAGGCGCCGGCGATGGGGTCCTCCACGTCGAGCACGGGGGACAGCGCCCGCGAGGCGGCCTCGCAATCGTCGATGGTCATGGTGCCGTCGGGCCGCTCGGCCATGATCTGCACCGTGCCGCCGTCGCGGCTGCTCACCTTCACCCGCACCAGACGGTAGCCGAGACCGCCGAGCACGCCTCCGGCGATGGCGGCCACGCGGGCGGCCACCCCGGTTTCGGTGATGAGGCGCGGCTCGTCCGCATCATCGAGCGGGGCGAGGCCGAACGGGGCAGAAAGGTGCGACATGTCCCTCCGGGACGGCAAGGCGCTCAGCGCCGGACGATGGAAACTCTCTTCTTCGCAGCAACCGGAGGCGCCGGCGCTCTGCCGGGCCGCCCCTCGATCCTTCGAAGCAGGTCATCGCGGCGCGATGATGTCCGGATAAACGGAAAAAGAGCGGGTCCCGCGGGGCCCACTCTCATCACCTTCGACTGCGATGGCTCTGAGGTATCCCCAATGGGGACGCGCCTAATATAGACGCATCTGCCTAAGGTGCAAGCCTCTCGTGGCGCGCGCCTGTGGGCGGCCGCCTCAGGCCATGGCGTCGAGCTCCTCGTCGGAGAGCGCGCCGGGCACCAAAGTGATGGGAATGGGGAAGCTCGCCGCGTGGGCGCCGGCCAGCGACGTGACGAGGGGGCCGGGGCCTTCCTTGCTGGTGCCGGCCGCCAGAACCAGATTGGCGATGTCCCGGTCCTCGGCGATGAGCTTCATGATGGCGTCGGCCTTGCCGCCCTCGCGGATCACCAGCTCCGCCGCCACGCTGGCGACCTGCCGGGCGCGGGCGGAGAACTTGTCGAGCCGCGCCTGCATCTCCTCCTGCGCCTCGGCGCGCATGAGGTCGGCGACGTTCAGCCATTGCTGGTGCGCGTCCTCGAGGTCGAGCACGCCGAGCAGCACGAGGCCGCCGCCGGTGCGCGCCGCCCGGCGGCTGGCGTAATAGACCGCGCGGTCGCACTCGGGCGTGTCGTCCACCACGGCCAGGAACTTGCGGTGGTGGCCGGGTTCAAGGCTCAGGCGCTTCGGATTCATCGGGGCTCCGGACGGCCGGCGGAACGGGACGGGACGGGCCGGCATGGTGCCATGGCGCGGCGTTGGCGGGGAGCAAAAACTCCATCGGGGGAAAACCGGGCTTGCGCCGGTTCTGCTTGCCCGCCGCATGGGGTAGATGACAGGCGGGCGCTGCCCGCCTTCCCTCAGCACAGGAGCCGCCCCGTGCCCGCTTTGACCCTGGACCAGGCGCAGACCATCATTTCCGCCGCGCTCCGTCATGCCCGCGCCGGCGCCATGCTGCCGCTCGCGGTCTGCGTGCTCGATGCGCGCGGCGCGCTGAAGGCCTTCGCGGCCGAGGACGGCACCAGCCTGAAGCGCGCCGAGATCGCCCGCGCCAAGGCGGACGGAGCGCTGGCCCTCGGCCTCGGCTCGCGCGCCCTCCACAAGCGGGCGCAGGACCAGCCGCAGTTCATCGCCGCGGCGACGGCGGCCCTCGGCGGCTCGCTGATTCCCGTTCCGGGCGGGGTGCTCATCCGGGCGGCGGGCGGAGAGATCGCGGGCGTGGTGGGCGTCTCCGGCGACATCTCCGACAATGACGAGGCCTGCGCCATCGCCGGCATCGCCGCCGCCGGATTTGCCGCCGATCCCGGCGAGGGGTGAGCGGCCGGCACGCGCCGGCTGCCGATCAGACGATGCTGGCGGCGTCCTCGAAGCGGAGGCGCGGCAGGCGGTCCTTCACCTGCGCCGGATCGCCGTGGCCGAGCGCCGCGATGAAATTGCTCTTCACCGTGCCGTCGGGAAAGAACTCGGCATCGAGCTTGGCCGCGTCGTAGCCCGACATGGGGCCGACATCGAGCCCCAGCGCCCGCGCCGCGAGAATGAGATAGGCGCCCTGCAGCGAGGAGTTGCGGAAGGCGTGCGGCTCCACCCCTGCCGGATTGTTGACGAACACGTCCCTGAAGCCGGGATTGTGCGGGAACACCTCCGGGATGCGGTCGTAGAACTTCATGTCGTAGCCGATGATGACGATCACCGGCGCCGCCAGCGCCTTGTGGTTGCCCGGCGACAGCGCCGGCTTGAGGCGCTCCTTGGCCTCCGGGCTGCGCACGAAGACGAAGCGCGCCGGCTGGGTGTTGGCCGAGGTCGGGCCGTACTTCACAAGCTCGTAAAGGGCGTAAAGCTCGTCGTCGCTCACCGGCTGGTCGGTCCAGCCGTTCTGCGAGCGCGCCTTCAGGAACAG
>JAFIHR010000360.1 GCA_017849325.1 Xanthobacter autotrophicus
GCAAGACATTGAGCAAATAATGGAATTATTCCATTTCGATCACATGCGCGGCGCCTGAGTTCAGTGCAAGAGGAGTGTGGCGAAAGCCGGGCGCATGACGGTACGGCCTGTCGGAAAAGCTTCGTTTGTGCGACGCCCTCCTGCCTGCAATGTCCGAAAAGAGACATGGGGCGTGTCGGTGATCTTGCGGGCGGGGCGCGCGACGCCCATGTTGCGAATGGTTTGCGAAAAATCCGCGGGCCGTGGTATGTCGTGGCCCCCATCTTGCTTGAAAGGTGGCTAACGACGTCGCGGGAGCGGCCGGCCATCCGCACAGGTGCCGGCGTCCGTCGCGCGGGCGGGGTGAGATCTGTAGTTTATAGAAGTTCCAGATTGGGAGTGGGTGGGGCTCGGTATTTATACTAATTCCAATGGGTGGCCGCGAGGCTGACAATCACCAGTGGGATGGGTAGGAATATCCTTGCTGAGTTCTGCACTGCTCCGGCATCAAGACCTGCGGTGAACGGGCCAGGTGCTGATTTGGACTTATTATAAACTTGGCTTCTCTGGACGGGGCGCGGTGCCCCGGACGCGCAAGGCGAGGGCGAAGGTCGGGGGACTGAGGTAGGGGTATCATGCTGGCTGCGTTGCTCATCGTGTTTCGCGAGGTTCTCGAGGCGGGCCTCATCCTCGGCATCGTCCTCGCCGCTTCCGAGGGAATCAAAGGGCGCGGCGCCTGGATCTCGGCCGGCGTGGCGGGCGGCGTGCTCGGCTCGATCGTGCTCGCCTTCTTCGCCGAGCGCATTTCCAACATGTTCGAAGGCGCCGGGCAGGATGTGCTGAATGCCACCATCCTCGGCGTCGCCGTGGTGATGCTGGTGTGGACGGTGGCCTGGATGGCCAGCCACGGCCGCGAGATGGCCAATGAGGTCAAGGCCGTGGGCCGCGCGGTCAAGGACGGCGACAAGCCGCTTGCCGCGCTCGCCGTGGTGGTGGGCATGGCGGTGCTGCGCGAGGGCGTCGAGATCGTGCTCTTCGTCTACGGCCTGATCGCCACCCGCACCGAAACCTGGGGCGACGTGGCCTCGGGCGGCGCGCTCGGCCTTGCCGGCGGCGCGGTGATTTCCGTCGTGCTCTATCGCGGCCTCGTGGCGATCCCCATGAAGCTGATGTTCAAGGTGGTCTCGGTGCTCATCACCCTGGTGGCGGCGGGCCTGGCCGCGCAGACGGTGGGTATCCTGCAGGATGCGGGCTTCATCCAGTCGCTGGCGGATCCGGTGTGGAACAGCTCCTGGATCCTGGCCGACGACAGCGCCCTGGGCCGCGTGCTGCGCACCATGGTGGGCTACCGCGCCGAGCCCACGGGCATGCAGGTCATCGCCTATCTCGGGACGGTGGCCCTCATCATCGTGCTCTCCGCCATCGCCAACGGCCGGGCGGCCCGCGCCCGCCGCCAGACCGCGGTGCCGGCCGGCGCCTGACGCGCCCCGCCACCGCCTCGCGCCACGAAAAAGACCTCCCGGCACCCGTGCCGGGAGGTCTTTTCGTTTGCAGACCAGCGAAGCAGACGGATGCGTCCCCGGAGCGGCGGTATCCGGTGCGGCCGGTGACGGGGCGGTGGTTCCAGCGACCTCCGTGGGGGGAAGGCGGCGTCTTCGCGCCGCCGCTTCCTTCGCGTGGCAGGCCGTCCGGCTGGATCGGCCGGTCGCGGCCCTCACCGGCGCCGCCTCGGCGTTGGTGACCGCGCCTCGGCCGGGGAGCCGCGCCCGCTTCCGGCGAAGCCGGATCAGCGATGGGACGGATTGGCCTCGCTCTCGCCCCAGCCCGCGGAGGCCGGCAGGCCGGCGGAGGCGAGCAGGGCGCGGTAACGCCGGCGCGCGTCCATGGCGGTGCCATTGTCGGAGATGGCGGCTTCCTGAAGCTCCGCCAGCGCCCAGGGGTTGGGCTCCACCGGCACGGCGACGATCTGCGGCGCGCTCTGCGAGGTGATGGTGACGAGATCGCGGGCGGTCAGCGCCTGCAGCGCATGGGCGGCGAGCTGGCGCTGATAGGCGCGCCGCTCGGGCGACAGAAGGTCCCACGGCTCGAGCAGCGGAAAGCGCTGCTGGGAAAAGCTATGCATGGCACGGGCCATGCGCTCGATCATGTCGGTGGAGACCATCTCACCCTCGCACCCGAAATACGCCGGTTGTCCCGCAGGATGCCCGAGCGCCGTTACCGGAAGGTTTCCGCCATCACGGTTTCGGCCGGCGCGACGCGGGCGCGGGGCGGTATTTTCCGGGCGCGATGTTCTGGCGCTCCGCCCGCCTTGCCCGTAAAGAAGGCGCGCCCTCCGGCCCTCTGCCGCGCCCACGGATGCGCGGGCGAGGCGGGACAGGCCGGGCCGGGTGCTGCTAGATTTGGGCGAAGGCGGGTGGAATGCCGCTGCCGCGAAACCGGATGAGGAGTGCGCGATGTCCGTCACGCTGGCCGATCTCAAGGTGAAGCTCTTTACCGACGGCGCCGACAAGGCGCAGATCGTCGAGATGGCGAAGCATGCCCACATCGCCGGCTTCACCACCAATCCGTCGCTGCTGCGCAAGGCGGGCGTGACCGACTACGAAGCCTATGCCCGCGATCTCGTCGCCGCCGTGCCGGACCGGCACATCTCCTTCGAGGTGTTCTCCGACGAGATCCCGGAAATGCGCGCGCAGGCCCGCGTCATCGCCACCTGGGGCGAGAATGTCTATGTGAAGCTTCCGGTCTCCACCACCAGGGGCGAGACCCTCTTCGCTCTGGTGAAGGATCTCGTGAACGACGGCGTGAAGGTGAACCTCACCGCCATCTTCGCCGAGGACCAGGTGGAGGCGGGGGTGGCCGCGCTGGCGGGCGGCGCGCCGTCCTGCATCTCGGTGTTCGCCGGGCGGCTCGCCGACATGGGCATCGATTTCGTGCCGGCGGTCTCCAAGGCGGTGGCGCTGTCGCGCGCGACCCCCAATGTGGAGGTGATCTGGGCCTCCACCCGCGAGGTGTGGAACGTGATCGAGGCCGACCGCATGGGCTGCCATATCATCACCGCCCCGGCCGACGTGCTGAAGAAGCTGCCCTCCATGGGCTCGCGCACCGCGAGCGAGCTCGCCCTCGATGCGGTGAAGGCGTTCCGCACCGACGCGCTGGAGGCCGGCCTCACCCTCGATCTGAAGGGTCGCGACGCCGCCTGAGGCGCCGCCGCCGGGCCGGGCGCCGTTGCGCTACCCGATTGCCCTGTTAAAGTCGGGGCGAGGCGGGGTGCATTGTCAGGGGCGCGCGGTTGATCGCAGCGCCGGAGGCATCGCGCGGCGAGGGGTGCAAAATGATGGACGAGACGCACGGATCCCAGGAGGGACCGGAGCCGTCTTGCCGCGACGAAGCCGGCCCGGTACGGGGCCGGCGCGAACGTGGTGCCGGCGCCGGATGGCGGCGGGGCGCGTCCGCTTCCAGCGGAGGCGATGCGCCCGGCGCCCTTTACGCCGCGGTCGATCTCGGCACCAACAATTGCCGCCTGCTGGTGGCCCGGCCCACCGCGCGCAGCTTCCGCGTGGTGGATGCCTTCTCGCGCATCGTCCGCCTGGGCGAGGGCCTCACCGCCTCCGGCCGGCTGTGCGACGCGGCCATGGACCGCGCCGCGGCGGCGCTCGACGTCTGCGCCGACAAGATGGCCCAGCGCGGCGTCGCCCGCGCCCGCATCATCGCCACCGAAGCCTGCCGCGCCGCCTCCAACGGTGCCGAATTCTGCGCCCGGATCGAGGAGCGCACCGGCCTGTCGCTCGAAGTGGTGGACCGGCGCACCGAGGCCGGCCTCGCCGCCGCCGGCTGCGCGCCGCTGGTCGATCCCATGTGCGACGGCGCCGTTTTGTTCGATATCGGCGGCGGCTCCACCGAGGTGGTCTGGCTCGGCCGCCGCTCGGCGGGGGACGAAGGGCCGCCCCGCGCGCGCATCCGCTCCTGGGTGTCGCTGCCGGTTGGGGTGGTCTCCCTGTCGGAGCGCCACGGCGGGGTGCTGGTGTCGCGGGAGGCCTTCCGGGCCATGGTGGACGAGGTCTACGCCATGCTCGACGAGGTGCGCCGCGCCTGGGGCGTGCGGGGCGCGAGCCGCATCCACCTGCTCGGCACCTCCGGCACGGTGACCACCATCGCCGGCATGCACCTCGGCCTGTCGCGCTACGACCGGGCGCGGGTGGACGGCGCCTGGCTCGGCATCCGCGAGATCGAGGAGGTGGTGGAGCGCCTGATGGACATGTCGTTCGAGGAACGGGTCTCCAACCCCTGCATCGGTGCCCAGCGGGCGGATCTGGTGCTGGCCGGCTGCGCCATCATGGAGGCGATCCGCGAGGCCTTTCCGGCCGACCGCCTTCGGGTGGCGGACCGCGGCCTGCGCGAGGGCATGCTGGTGCAGCTGATGCGGGCCGACGGCGTGTGGCGCCGTGTCCGCCCGGCGCAGGATTGCGGCATGTCGGGCAACGGCACGTCGGGCAACGGAGCGAGCGGCGCGTGACCACTCCTCCCCGTGGGCCGGACGGCCGCCCGCTGAAAGTGCGGGTGAAAACCGCGCGCGGCCGCACCACCTCGTCGCAGAAATGGCTGCAGCGCCAGCTCAACGATCCCTATGTGGCCCGCGCCAAGCGCGAGGGCTGGCGCTCGCGCGCCGCCTTCAAGCTGCTGGAGATCGA
>JAFIHR010000361.1 GCA_017849325.1 Xanthobacter autotrophicus
CCAGCTCCCCCTCCGAGGTCGGGACGAGACGCGTCTCCTCCTCATGGTGGTGGTGATGCTCGTCGCTCTGCTCGCGCCACGTCCGCCAGGCCATCCAGGCGGCGATGGCGATGATCGCCACGGCCGAAGCCAGCTGAAAATAGGGTTCGCTGGCCTCTCCACCCCATTGCTGTCCGAAATACAGCCCTCCGATGGCAATGAGCCAGACCACCGCCGTGTGCGAGGTCGTTGCGGCGAGGCCCAGCAGGACGGCCTGGGTGAGCGTGCCGCGGATGGCGATGATGAAGGCCGCCATCATCGTCTTGGAATGGCCCGGCTCGAGCCCGTGCAGGGCGCCCAGCAGGATTGCCGAGGGGATGAACAGCCAGGCGTGCGTGGCCCCCTGCTGGAGCAGGTCTGTAAACGCAGTCATCTTGCTCTCAGATCACTTGAGGTAGGTCCGGACGACCTCGATCAGGTCGGCGGCGCCTTTGGCACGCTCGGGATCGGGCTCGGCGTCCGGGTTCACGACGTGATGCCGGATGTGGTCTTCCATGAGCTCCGCCGTCAGTCCGGTGATGGCGCCGCGCATGGAGGCGACCAGCATCAGCACGTCGGTGCAGCCGAGCTCGGCTTCCAGCGCGCGCTCCACGGCTTCGGCCTGCCCCTTGATCCGGCGAATGCGGGCGAGAAGCTTGGCCTTGTGCTTGATCGTGTGTGCCATTACGGATTTATAATATAGGGGGGTACCCTATGTAAACCACTCCCCTTCGTCTGCCGGACCATTCTGGGCCTATGTCGAGGCCGGGAGCCCGGTGACCCTCGATCGATGTGGGGACTTGAACGGGGCTAACAGCTTGGCGCCGTGGGCCCGACCTGTCATCCGCTGACGCAACATCGGATGACGATGCCGGTCCCTCGGACGGTGTCGTCAAGTGTTTCTGCCAAGGGAATGTCCCGTTTCCCGAGTTTTCGACCCGAGAGCGGGCCTAACATTCCAGACATTGCCCACATTTGGCCACAGCCGAGAATGTTCATTCGACCAAGATCGAGAGATTCTTGAGCGTAGATTGCAACCCGGCGTCGTGGTCTTCCTGCCGTATCCCTTCCGGAACATTTTCGCAGGTGATAATCACCCTGGCTCCTCCGGGAACGGGCGAAAGGCTCCACTTCATCTTCATCTCGCCCGCGAAGGCCGGATCGTTTGATTCGAACCTGACAAGATGGACGATCTGCTCGTCCGGAGCCAACTCCAGGAAACACCCTTCGACGACATCGGTGTCTTCCGAGGTCTTACCGCGGGTAGATCGATCCCCTTTGGCATAGGTCAGCGCCATCCCGTAGGCTCCGCCCTGGCGCGGTTCGAATTTGTAGATGTGTCCCGTCATTCCCTCGGGCGGGAGCCACTTCACCCATGCCTCCGAGTCAGTCCTTCGTCCTCCCGATACGCCTTTCATGAATCGGAATCCTTCGGCACCGCGTCCCCCACCGTGGACGGCTACAGCGATTTGGCCTGAATTCAAGTGCGCTGCCGACGTCGGCTCACACCCATACCAGAAATCAAAACGCGACATTCGAAAGGCGCGTCTTTTCAGAGCGCGGTGGCAACCATGGGCATGACGAAGCCCCACTCGGGAGCGGGGGACCTCGTGAAGTGTCCGGCCCAGACCCAATCCATTCGAGGACGCAGGTGGGTGGCCAGCACGGAAATCGACAGGCGAGACCCAGCTCCGAGTTGACAAGCGCGGCGCGTTTTCCCGCCAACATTTCTTCCCTATCAGCCGAGAAGATGCGCCAGCCAATAGGCAGCACCTGCCGCGAGACCGCCAACCAACAAAGTCTGCACGGCGGACCTGAAGGGGTTTACCCCCGTGAAGCGGCCTTTGATTGCACCGAAAATCGCCAGCGCGATCCCCGTAGTGAGCACGGACATCTTCAAGGCATCAGGGATGTTCGATACGGCGATATAAGGCGCAAGCGGGATGGACCCGCCAACGAGATAAGCGATCGCGATGGTCGCAGCGCTCAGCGGAGCGCGTTTCGGATCCGGCTGTTCAAGGCCGAGCTCGAAGCGCATCATGAAATCCGTCCAGCGCCGGGGATTGGCGCTGATCGCGTCAACCACGTTCGTCAGAGCGGCGCCCTCAAGGCCGTAGGTTTCAAATATCTGCCTCACCTCGTTTACCTCGAAATCGCTCTTATGCTCGATTTCCCAAGTTTCACGCGCTTCCTCCGACTTGAAATGCTCAATGTCCGTATGCGCGGCGAGATAACCGCCAAGCCCCATCGCGATGGCGCCGGCGGCGATCTCGGCAAGACCCGCAGTCACGATCACTCCGGTGTCACTGACGGCGGCAGACAAACCAGCGGCCAGGGCAAAAGGAACCGTCAGGCCGTCCGACATGCCGATGACGACGTCGCGGACGATCTCCGAGCCGCTAAAATGTTTTTCGATATGCGGAGTGGTCGGCATCGATAAGGGTCCTTTTTGAGGGCTATCGAGAAAGCCCATCCGGTGGATGTGGCTTGACGTATTGGAACCTTCGACGGAGGTCGTGCCACTCGGCCAATCGCGGCTGCAATCTGGCAAACGAAGCTGACGGAAGACTGACGCAGCCCGTTTAGAATCGGCCATCAAGCGGCTTTTCGGCGATGAGGTGTCGCAGGATTGTGCGCACAGTCCGTCGGCCCGGCCGGCGCACTGCATCTTCAAGCATGCGGAGGCTTGGAACGGCGGCTCAAGGCTGTTCGGAAGAAACTGACGGCGACGGCCTGGTCTCGCGTTCTCGGCGCAGCCGGTACGAGACGGCGCCGTAGGTGGCGACGCAATAGGGGACCAGGAACGTCAAGCCTATCTTGGTCCAGTTGACCGAGCCGCCGCCCACGGCGGCATCGCCCTGGTTGATGAGATTGAGGATGGTGCCGACGACCACCGCCACCAGGAAGGAGCGGCGCGGAATGCCGGACTGCGTTGCATAGGAAAGGAAAAGCCGGATCATGCTGGTGCCGGATTTCTCGCCGCGCGAGCTGATGGGACACGTCACCCCGATAGCATTTGCATCAGGATTGCCGGCGCAATCCGGACCCTCGCACATCGTCGCCGTCGCATCAGTCGTCGTCTTCATCGCCGTGCTTCCGCCGGATCTGTTCCAGGCTGGCGGGGTCGTACTTCGCCTTCAGGCTGTCGCCGCGCGCGTTGGTCGCCCTGACCTTGTAGCAGCCGTCGTCGGAGCGGATCGAGAGCACGGTCCACCCCTCGCCCTCCAGCTTCTTCTGGAGCGCGTCGCGTGGCTGCCAGTCGGCCAGCGGCACGTTGCAAGCCCGATCGGCCGCCGCCGGTCCCGCGCCGAGGCACGCGGCGAAGATCAAAATCGCGGCAACCGGCGTGCGTCTCACCAAAGATCCTCCGACGTGTGCAGCCCGCGAAATAGAAAGCACGCCCAACTGACGCCCACCTGAACGCTCATGCAAATTATCGGGCCCCATCGGCTCGTCTCGCGCGCTAAATTGGCACGGAACACGCCGAGGCGACACATGCGGATCCTTCTGGTGGAAGACGACCCTGTCCTTGGGATGGCCGTGCGCGACCAGATCGTCGCCGACGGGCATACACCCGACTGGGTGACCCGTCTCGACGACGCCACCGAGGCGATCCATGCCGCAGCCTTCGATCTGGTCCTGCTCGACCTGATGTTGCCGGACGGGCGCGGGCTCGATTTCCTGAAGCGTCTGAGGGTGGCGGGCGACGTCACGCCCATCATCGTACTGACGGCGCGGGACCAGATCTCGGACCGCATCGCGGCGCTCGATGCCGGTGCCGACGATTACCTGGTCAAGCCGTTCGACCTGTTCGAGCTCAGCGCGCGGATCCGGGCGGTGGGGCGGCGCTATGCCGGCAATCCCAACCCGCTCGTCACCCTCGGCGACATTGAGGTGGATCTTGCGGCCCGCTTGGTGCGGCGAGCGGGACGGCCTGTGGCGCTGACCGGCCGCGAATGGTCGCTGTTCGAGGCGTTCGTGCAACGGCCCCACCAGCTCATGTCGAAGCCGCAGCTCGAGGAGCGGCTCTATTCCTTCGACGCCGAGGTGGAGAGCAACACCATCGAGGTCTACATCGCCCGCCTGCGCAAGAAGCTCGGGGCGGAGGTGATCGAGACGGTGCGCGGCATGGGCTATCGCCTCGGCCCGCCTGAGGCGGGCGCATGAACGAGGCGGTGGGCGACGGCCGCCGCGGTAGCGGGTGGAGCCTGCGCCTGCGCTTGGGATTGTGGCTGGCGCTGGCGGTCACCGCCCTGTGGCTCGCCGCCGCCACCGTGGCCGGGCTGGTGCTGCGCCGCGAGATCGGCGAGGTATTCGACAGCGCCCTGCAGGAGGTGGCGCAGCGGGTGCTGCCGCTGGCCTATGCCGAACTGCTCTCGCGGGACGGAGGCAGCGCGACCCAGCACATGGCACCTATCGGCCCCCACCGGGAATACATCACCTACGTGGTCCGCGACGCGGACGGCCGCGAGCTGCTCCAGTCGAGCGACGCCGACCTGATGCAGATCCCCCGCGGCCTCCCGCCGGGCTTCCACAGCACGGAGCGGCTGCGCACCTACACCGAGGCGGCCGTCAGGGGCACAATCCTGGTGACCACCGCCGAGGACCTCGGCCATCGCCGCGCGGCGGTCCGACGCGCGGTGGTCGCCCTGATCTGGCCCCTTGTCGCCCTGGTGCCCATCGCGCTCGTCGGGGTGTGGCTTTCCGTCCGCCTGTCCTTGAGGCCCGTCATCACCTTTCGCTCGGCGATCGAGGAACGGGGCCGCGGCAATCTCGCGCCGGTCGCAGCGGTGGGGCTGCCGGAGGAGATCGCACCCGTCGCGACATCGGTCAACGCCCTGCTGGAACGCCTGCGCGGTGCGCTCGAAGCCGAGCGCGGCTTCACCGCCAACAGCGCCCATGAGCTCCGGACGCCCATCGCCGCCGCACTGGCGCAGACCCAGCGCCTCGTCGCTGAACTGCCGGGCGGCGCGCCCCGGGAACGGGCCCGTTCAGTGGCGGTCGCCCTGAAGCGTCTCTCGCGCTTGTCCGAGAAGCTGCTGCAGCTGGCCAAGGCCGAGGGCGGCGGCCTCCTCGCCGAAACCCCGACGCCCCTCGCGCCGGTGCTGCGCCACGTGATCGCGGACATCGACCGGCTGACTGACCGGGGCGAGGACCTGATGGTCGAAATCCCGCCGGACAGCGGCCTTGTCTGCGACCTCGATCCGGACGCCTTCGCCATCCTCGCCCGCAATCTCATCGAGAATGCGTTGAAGCACGGCACGCCCGGCACGCCCGTGCGGGTGCGGCTGGCCGACGGCCTGTTCGAGGTCTCCAATGGCGGCCCCGTGGTGCCGGCCGACCGGCTGGCGCGCCTGATCCGCCCGTTCGAGCGCGGCCCGACGGGGGCGGAGGGCTCCGGCCTCGGCCTTGCCATCGTCGCCGCCATCTGCCGCGGCGCTGGCCTGACCCTCGACCTCGCCTCGCCGATCCCGGGCGAAGCCGACGGCTTCCGTGCCAGGGTGCGCTTCGCGGCCGTGCCTCAAGCCTGACGGGAAGCTGAACGCAGATCTGCATCGGCTTCAGGTGGCGGTCAGGTGCGAACGCGAGGGTGCTTCCGGTCAACACCAACCGGGAGATGGTCAATGAAGACGCGCACCCTGATCGGAGCGGCGCTCCTGCTTTCCACCACGGGTATCGGCGTCGCACTGGCGGCGGCGGAGGCTGATCACCTGACCTCAAGCCATCACGAACGGCATGATGGCGCGACGTCATCCGCCATCGAGGGGCGCCCGATCCGCTTCGCCGAAGAGTCCCATGAGCGGCGTCGTGACGGCGAGCATCGCGGACGCCGCCACCACGATGACGATGAGGATGAAGGCGAAGACGACGAGGGTGGCCGCCGCGGCGCAATCCCGCAGGCCGGCCCGGCTGATCCCAATGCGCCGGTGCCCGACAACGGCTTCTTCAACGGCAAGGCCCGTCCCAAGGTCGAGGTGCAATGAGCACCTCGCCGCGCCCGACCTTCTCTCCCTTGAGGAACAGACCGATGAAATTCGTCCTCTCCGCCGTGGCCGCCACCACCGCCTTGATCGCCCCGGTGGTCGCCGAGGCCCGCCAAGTCACCTTCGAGACCACCCTCAAGGCCTATGGCGGCAACGGCGCCTATGTGGTGCTCTACGTCACCGATGCCGCCGGCGTCTACAAGGGCACCTTGTGGATGGCCGGCGGCAAGGCGAAGTACTATCGCCACCTCAGCGACTGGCAGCGCGTCTCCGGCGGGCGACCGACCGAGATCGACGGCATCACCGGCGCCAGCATCGGCTCAGGCAGGACGCTGAAGATCAGCCTCGACCTCGCCGATGCCATGATCGACGCCGGATACAAGGTCCATGTCGACACCGCCGTGGAGGACGGCATGGACAATCCCTCCGAGGTGATCGTACCCCTCGATACCGCAGCCTCCGGCAAGCTGGCGCCGGGCAAGGGCTACGTCAAGTCCTTCACGGTCACCTTCTGAAGCGATCGGACCTGATCCATGCTTCGCCGCATTCATGCGCTGCCGGGCGTCGTGCTCGCGCTCGGCCTTACCGTCATGGCCCTCACCGGCGTGGCGCTTTCCGTGCAGCCGGCGCTCGACCGTCTCGCATCACCGGCGATTCCGGTCGGCACCAGCGTCGCCGCCCTCGCCGAGGCGGTGGCGGCGCGTCACCAGGGCATCGATTCGATCCGCGTACGGCCGGACGGCGCCGTCACGGTCGCCTTCACCGACGGCGAAACGCGCGGCGTGGAGCGGGTCGATCCGGCGACCGGGGCCGGGCTTGGTCCCTACCATGTCTCAGAAGCGACACGCGTCATCACGAATCTGCATCGCGCGTTTCTGACCGGAGATGCGGGGCGGGCCGCCACCGGCGCCGGCGCGCTCGCCATGCTCGTGCTCACCGTCTCCGGCACCCTCCTTCTCGCCCGCCGCCTCGGCGGAGCGAGCGCGCTGCTGCAGTCCATCCGAGGCACACCGGCCCAGCGCTGGCACGGCGAGCTCGGCCGTTTCGCTGCCGCCGGCCTCGTCCTCTCATCCCTCACGGGCGCGTGGATGTCGGCGAGCAGCTTCGGCCTCATCCCCGAACACGAAGCCGCCGCGCCCATGGTGTCGGCGAGCGGCGGCGCGCCTGCTCGGGCCGGCACGCTGGCGGCGCTCAGGGCGACCGATGTGGCGAGCCTGCTCGAGCTGACCTTCCCGGCACCCGACGATCCGACCGACACCTACGGCCTGCGGACAAGCCGGGGCGAGGCGCAGATCGATGCGGCGACGGGCGCGGAGCTGTCCTTCACCCCGGCGACGACGCTCGACCGCCTGAACGGCATGATCCGTACCCTCCACACCGGCCAGGGCGCCTGGGTGCTCGGGCTCGTGCTCGGCCTTTCGGCGGCGGCGGTTCCGGTGCTCGGCGCGACCGGCATCGCAATGTGGTGGCGCCGCCGCGCCGCCCGGCCGCGCATCGCGATGAACGCGCCCGCTCGTGCTGCCGACACCGTCCTCCTGGTGGGCAGCGAAGGCAATTCCACCTGGGGCTTCGCCGCGACGCTGCACGACGCGCTGACCCGCGCCGGCCACCATGTCCACACCGCGGCAATGAACGATCTTCAGCCGTTTTCCGCCGTCACCGAACGCCTGCTGCTCCTGGCCGCGACTCATGGCGACGGAGCGGCGCCCGCCTCGGCGACGGTGTTCCTGTCCCGGCTCGCGCGGCAGGAACGCCGCGTGCCGGTGGCGGTGCTCGGCTTCGGCGACCGCTGCTTTCCGCATTTCTGCGGCTACGCCGAGGAGGTGTCGGCTGCGCTCACGGCAAACGGCTGGCCGCAGCTCCTGCCGATGAAGCGCATCGATCGGCGTTCGGCGCAGGAGTTCGCCCAATGGGGCCGCGACCTCGGTACCGTGCTCGGTCACGACCTCAAGCTCGAGCACGTCGCCGAGCCGCCGAAGACGGTCGCGCTCGAACTCGTCGAACGCGAGGACTATGGCGTGGCCGTCGGCGCGCCGGTGGCGATCCTGCGCTTCCGGAGGCCAGGAACGGACGGCAAGGCCGGACGCCTGCCGTCGTTCGAGCCCGGCGACCTCGTCGGCATCCTGCCGCCGGGCCATCCGATGCCGCGCTTCTATTCGCTGGCGTCGTCGTCGTGCGACGGGATGCTGGAGATCTGCGTCCGCCTGCGCGCAGGCGGGCTCTGCTCGACCTTCCTGCACGCTCTCGCTCCCGGCGATCGCGTGGAGGCTTTCATCCGCGCCAACCCGACCTTCCGGCCGGCCGCGGGACGGGCGCCGCTCATCCTGATCGGCGCCGGCGCCGGCATCGGTCCGCTCGCCGGCCTGGTGCGCGCCAATGCCGCCGGTCGCCCGGTCCACCTCTACTGGGGCGGCCGCAGCCCGTCGTCGGATTTTCTCTACGAGCACGAACTGGCCCAGCATCTCGCCGAGAAACGCCTGACCTCGCTCCAGACCGCCTTCTCACGCGGTCCGGATGGCGGCGCCTATGTGCAGGATCGCATCGCCGCCGACGCGCCTCGCCTGCGCGAGCTGATCCGGCAGGGCGCGCAAATCCTGGTGTGCGGCGGCCGTGACATGGCCCAGGCCGTGACCTGGGCACTCGATCCGATCGTGCGGCCACTCGGCCTCGACCTTCCCACCCTCAAGTCGTCTGGACGCTATGTCGAAGATGTCTACTGATTCAGCTCAAGGCGCGCTGGAGCCCCGCCGCCACGCCCTCAGCGGCCCCGCCATGGGCGCGCGCTGGTCGGCGGTGTTTTTCGCCGTAGGCAGCGTGGACGAGGGGGCGCTCACCCGCCGCCTTCAGGGCACCCTCGACCGTGTCGAGCGCCAGATGTCCACCTGGCGGCCGGATTCCGACCTAGAGCAGCTCAACGCCGCCCCCCTCGGCACCTGGGTGGCCATTCCCTGCGAGCTGATAGGCGTGCTCGCTGCGGCCCTCGAGATCGGCCGCCTGTCGGGGGGCGCGTTCGACATCGGCGTGGGCGATCTGGTCCAGGCCTGGGGCTTCGGGTGCGGCACGCGCGTGCCCGACGGCGGACGCATCGCTGCGCTTGCGGGGCGTCCCTCCTTCGAGCCGCCGAAGACCCTGCAGCTCGATCCGGCAGGCTGCCGCGCGCGCCGCCTGGCGCCGCTGCAGCTCGATCTGTCCGGCATCGCCAAGGGCTTCGGCGTGGACGAGCTGGCGCGGGAGATGACGGAGGCGGGCCTGTCCTCCTGGCTCGTGGGCATCGACGGGGAGATGCGCGCGGCGGGCACGAAGCCGGATGGCCGCCCCTGGGTCGTCGCCCACGAGGCGCCAGTCCCCGGCGTGCGGGAAGTCCTCGGGGTGCTGGAGCTGTCCGGTGCCGCCGTCGCCACCTCGGGCAGCTATCGCCATCAGGTGGAGGTGGCGGGCAGGAGGCTCTCCCACACCATGGACCCCTCTCGCGGCGCGCCATTGGAGAACGACCTCGCCGCCGTCACCGTGCTCAGCGACACCTGCATGGCCGCCGATGCCTGGGCGACGGCGCTGTTGGTGCGCGGTGCGCAGGACGGCCCGGCCCTCGCCCGCCGGCTCGGCCTCGCCGCGCTGTTCGTCGGGAGCGACGGAGAGGTGGTGGCGACGTGGCCGTGACCAACCATGCCGCATGGACTGGCGGCGCAATCCTGCCCCCGGGTCCATTCCCTTGCGTCCTCTCAATGCGGCCGCTGCCGTTTCCGGGCGTTCTTCCCGGTGGAGGTGCCCGCTCAGGATCAATGCAGAACCGTCGGGGTGTGAAAGGGAACGGGAGACATGAGACACATCAAGCAGGTTCTTGTTGGCATCCTCGCCCTCGTATCGCTGCTGTGGGTCGCGGCCGAGCCCGGGGTGTTCCAGTCAGCCGGGTTCTTCGCGATACGGGCGGTCGCCGTGCAGTACACGGGCGTGCTCGCCATCGCGCTCATGAGCGTGGCGATGATGCTGGCGCTGCGTCCGCGTTGGCCCGAGCGCTGGATGGGCGGCCTCGACAAGATGTACCGGCTCCACAAATGGCTCGGCATCAC
>JAFIHR010000362.1 GCA_017849325.1 Xanthobacter autotrophicus
ATTTCCGGACCTGATCGAGGCAGCCAACCTCGCGCCCCTCAAGGCTAGACTCGGCATGCCCCGATTGCCTGATCTTCTGCGATATGGCGGAAGTTGGCGCCCATGTTGCGGAGAGGAGGAAGCCCTTCTCGACGTCAATTGGCAATGGCCACCAATTGTAGCTTATGCTATTTATATGCGACTAATTCGCATTTGCAGAAAGCGATGCATATGATCAAAGTGCCAGCTTGGTTACGTAAACGGCTGAGCCGGCGCGTGGTGCTGGGAGGCGGGCTAGCGGCTGCCAGCGGCGCAGCGATAGGTATGACTGGTGCTCTAGCGCAGTCAGGACACGCTTCGCATGCAGGAACTGTCGGCGCTGAAGCAAAGCTGGCCTCAGCCCACAGCGGACCCCATGGTGCGATGATCACGGTGGGCGAGGTCGACGAAGCTCGTAATGGCTTCGATCCGACCAAGCTTCTGACCGACTGGGATAGAGGCACTGTGTCCCAGCTTCCGGATGGGCGGACGCTAAGAACCTTCGAGATCACCGCCGAGGACAAGGAGATCGAGATCGCCCCCGGCATCATGTTTCTGGCCTGGACCTATAATGGCCGGGTGCCCGGCCCGTCACTGCGCGCGACCGAAGGTGAGCGGCTGAGGATCGTCTTCAAAAACTACGGCTCGCATCCTCATTCGATGCATTTTCATGGCATCCATGCGGCGCGGATGGATGGCGTTCCAGGCGCAGGGCTAGTCGCTCCGGGCGAGGAGTTTGTCTACGAGTTTGATGCACTGCCTTTCGGATGTCACCTCTATCACTGTCACGCTCTGCCGCTGAAGCGGCATATTCACAAGGGCATGTACGGAGCCTTCGTCATCGACCCGGATCCCACTCGCCATCCCGAATATGAGGCAGTTGCCCGCTCACGCCTGCTCGGCACGGCGGAGAATGCCGAGTGGCAAGAACTCGTAATGGTTATGAATGCATTCGATACCAATTTCGACGGCAAGAACGAGGTCTATGCTGTCAATACGGTAGCCCATGCCTATGCAAAAAAACCCATCAAGATCCTTAGAGACAAACCGGTTCGCGTCTACCTTATCAATGTGATCGAGTTCGATCCGATAAATTCTTTTCATTTGCATGCTAATTTCTTTGAATACTTCAATCAAGGCACGACCTTGACCCCGACCCTGAAGACCGTCGACCTCATCACCCAATGCCAAGCCGAGCGCGGCATCCTTGAGTTCCATTTCACGGAGCACGAGCCCGGTCTCTACATGTTCCACCCGCATCAGTCGGAGTTCACCGAACTCGGTTGGGTGGGCATGTTCGATGTCGTGGAGACCGTATCATGAACCAAGCTGGGCGGCCCCCTTCCAATGCTGCGACAACACTTCCAGTCGGGCGTCCGGGTCGAGCCTCGTTGTTCTGGATCGCTATCCCGTTTACCGTGCTTGGTCTCGCGATGGCGTGGTTGATTGGGACCGATCCGTTATCGAGCTTTCGCAACGGCGCACCGCCGGTCGAGAAGCTGACCTTCGAGCGGACGATCCTAGGTTCCGATGGAGTTCGCCTACTGGTCCGTGCCGGCGGCTCGCAACCCATGACGATCGCCCAGGTCCAGGTCGATGACGCCTATTGGCAGTTTACGCAGACACCGCCGGGTCCGATCGCCCGCGGCGCGACCGCCTGGGTTCAGTTGCCGTTCCCTTGGGTGGTCGGCGAGGCGCACGGCGTGAAAATCCTCACCAACACCGGCGCCACGTTCAAGCGTGAGATCCCCGTCGCGGTTGCGACACCGACCGTGGATTCGATGAGCTTCGTATCCCAGGCTGCCCTTGGCGTCTTTGTCGGCATCCTTCCCGTCGCTATCGGCCTCATGTTCTACCCAGTTCTCCGTGGCGTTGGCCGCAACGGCATGGACTTCCTACTCGCATTGACGGTGGGGCTTCTCGCTTTCCTCGTGATTGATGCAGTTGCTGAAGCGCTCGAACTTGCCGGCGAGGCCGCCGCCTTGTTCCAGGGACCGGTGATGGTCATCCTCACCACTATGGGGAGTTTCCTCTTGCTGATGGCTGTCGGCCGCAGCCGTGGCACACCGACCGGGCTGGCCCTATCGACCTTCATTGCGCTGGGGATAGGATTGCACAATCTCGGCGAAGGCCTTGCCATCGGCGCTTCTTTCGCCTCCGGAGCGGCGGATCTCGGTATTTTTCTGGTGCTCGGCTTTACGTTGCACAACATCACGGAAGGCATCGGCATTGCCGCGCCGATACTGAAAGTACGCCCACCACTTTGGACCTTCGCCGGGTTGACGCTGCTTGCGGGCGGACCAGCCGTCGCAGGTCTGTGGATCGGCAGCCTTGCCTACGCGCCGCAGTGGTCGGCGCTAGCGCTGGCGGTCGGTGCCGGGGCTATCCTTCAGGTGATTGCGGAAGTCGGATCGCTACTAGTGCGCAGAAGCGGCGAGACTCATGTTTCGTTCTTCACGCCAGCCGCAATGACGGGGCTCGCCACCGGCGCGGGCCTGATGTACGTGACCGCGATGCTCGTAAAGATCTGAACGCTTCAAACATCCTCACTTGTAGAGGTGAGGCGGATCATCGAGGCTCGGGCAATCGACTACAATATCGTCAGACTTCACATGAGCCTCGGTGGCCTCCCATCGTCGACGTTCGCCAACCAGTCCCACGAGGACCCAAACCCCGCCAGACCTAAACTTGTAACTGGCAGGGGAAATGAGGAGCACATCAGTTTCCTGCAGCTTTAGCGCGTATGCAGTGAGCCGCCGAGCGCTGATAAGCCGGATGGTGTTGGATGCGTTGTTCCGCTTTAATTCTTTTCAGGAAGGGTGTGTTGCGGCGGGGGCTTAGCGGCGGTCCGGCATAGAAGGAGCCCTCTCGTGGCGCTCCATGTCCTCGTTCCGCGAAAAGGCTGCTGCGGCCCAGAAGGCGCCCGCCAGCAGGACGCCTCCCGCAGCCATGGCAGAGAGGACCGCGCCGTAAGACTGGGATTGCGCCCAGAGGAGCGCGGCACCGGCGGGTGCCAAAGCGCGGGCGAGCATCGAGGGCGCCGCCAGCGCGCCGTTCACGGCGCCATAGGCCTGCCGGGTCAGCATCTCCGGCACGGCGAGCCCACGCACGATGGTCATGATGCCGTTGGCGCTGCCGTAGAGCGCCACGATGGCCGCCACCAGGGCAAAGCTGGGTGGCAGCCACGCCAAGGCGAGTATGGCGACCGGAAAGGCTAGCACGGCACAGCTGCCGATGAGTCGCACCGGAGCGCGCGGCGCGAACACCGAGACGGCGATCCGACCCGCCACCTGGGTTGGGCCGATGATGGCCATGGCCAGCACCACGCTGCCCGCCGTGAAGCCGCGCTCCAGCAGCAGGGGATAGAGGTGGAAGGTGAAGGCGGAGAAGGTGGCGGCATAGGCGGTGAACGCCACCGCCAGGGCCCAGAAGGTGGGCCGGCGGGCAACGCGCCCCATGACCTGCCGCAGGGTGCCCGCTCCCGACAGTGCAAGAGCGTGGACCGGCGATGCCGCGTGGTCGGCCGCGGGCCGGATCACCGCGGCATAGAGCGGCGCGCACACCACGAGGTTCACGGCGCCGAGCGCCACCAGTGCGCCACGCCAGCCCGCCAGATCCAGCAGGATCTGGATCAGCGGAATGAAGACCGTGGAGGCAAATCCGCCCCATAGGGTGAGCGCGGTAATGCCGGCCCGGGCGCCGGCCGCTCCGGTCCTGCGCGCCACCACCGCGAACGCCGGCTCATAAAGGGTTGCCGCCTGGAGGACGCCGATGGCGGCCATCAGGCTATAGAACAGCCAGAGCTGCTGCACCTGCGACCAGGCAAGGAGGCAGAGGCCGGCGAGGCCGGCTCCCGCCGCCATCACCCACCTGCCGTGGCCTTTGTCGACGGCGGCGCCCACGGGGAAGGCGGCCATGCCCCCGAGGGCGAGGCCGAGCGTCGCGGCGCCGAACAGATCCGGCTTCGACCAGCCGAGGTCGCGCTCCATGGCCTCCGCTATCAGGGGAAAGCTGTAGTAGAGCGATCCCCAGGAGCAGATCTGGCCAATGCCGAGGCCGGTGATGAACAGGCTGCGGCCGGAAAGCGGGCGCGCTGGCGCCGGTTGCGCGAGTTCGCCGCTCAGGCCGCTGGTCACGCGGCCGTCCCGCGGCGGGGTGGCGCCTCGGCCTGCGGCGCGGCGGTATCGCAGCCGCAGCCGTCCTTGCCTTCCGCCTTGGCCTGGGCATCGTCCGCGCAGCAGGCATCGGCGTCCCGAGGCGCAGGCCCACCACAACAGCCGGATGCCCCTGCCGTCACCGGTGCGGCGCTGCAGACGCCGGTCTCCGGCAGCACCAGATGGACACTGCGCGCCGCGTCGTGATCGCCGGCGATCTCCGCCGCGATGGAGCGGACCTGCTCATAGCCCGTGGCCATCAGGAAGGTGGGGGCGCGGCCGTAGGACTTGGAGCCGACGATGTAGAAGCCCGGCTCGGGGTGGGCCAGCTCCGCCGCGCCATGGGGCGGGACGGTGCCGCACGAATGCAGGTTCGGGTCGATCAGCGGCGCGAGGGCCGGCGGTGCCTCGACGGCGGGATCGAGGGCGACGCGCACCTCGCGCAGCACGGCAAGGTCGGGGCGAAAGCCGGTGGCCACCACGATCCGGTCCACGGTCCTGGTCCAGGGCTCCGTGCCGAGACGGCCGGACACGTCCAGCCCCGCCGCGCCGCCGACAATCCGCTCCGCCGCGAACGGCGCGAGGACATCGAGCCGGCCGGCGGCGATCGCCTGCGTCGCCGCAAGGCCGAGGGCACCGCGGGCGGGCAGCGCGTCGTTGAGGCCGCCGCCCAGCAGCTTCTCCATGCGGTTGCGCCGAAGCGCCCAGGTGACGCGGGTCGTTGGCGCCGCCTCCTGCAGGCGGAGAAGATCGAGCACCACATTGATGGCCGAATGGCCGGAGCCCACCACCAGCACGCGCCGGCCGGAATAGGTCTCGCGCTCAGCGCCGGACACGTCGGGAATGCCATAGGCGACATGCGCGGCTGCCTCTTCCTCGCCGGGCACCGGCAGGCCGTCCGCGCCCATGGGGTTGGGCTGGCTCCAGGTGCCGGAGGCGTCGATGACGGCACGGGCGAGCGAACGGTGCTCAGCGCCGTTCGCGTCGCGCCAGCAGATCGCGAACGGCGTGTCCGCGCGCCCCTCGGATGACATCTTGTCGAGGCCGTGGCGGGCGATGGCGCTCACCTGTGCCCCGAACCGCAGGTGGGGCGCAAGGGCGGGATGAGCCGCCAGCGGCTCGAGATAGTGCCGCACGATCTCCCCGCCGAGCGGCAGGGCCTTGGGGTTCGGCGCGCTCCAGCCGGTTTCCTCCAGCAGCGTGCGGGCGGCCGCGTCGATGTTGTAGCCCCAGGGCGAGAACACCCGCACGTGGCCCCAGGCCTTGAGCGAGGTGCCGACGCCGGCGCCGCGCTCGAAGACGAGAGGCGCGAGGCCGCGGGCCAGCAGATGCGCCGCGGCGGCAAGCCCCACGGGGCCGGCTCCGATGATAGCGACGGGTAGCGATCCGGTCATGACGGGAGACTCCGATGGTCGATCCATTGACGAGCGATGCTTAAGGGCAAATGAATGCGGGTCAGGGGCAGCATCCCGGAGTGCTCCCGACTTTGTCCGGCGCGCCGGCGATCATCTTCTCCGCGTCGACCAGACAGCGCGTTACGTCCATCCAGGCCTCCACCGCCACCTTGAAGGCGGCGCGGCCCTTGTCCGTGAGGGTGTAGACCTTGCGCTCGCGGCCCGAGACCACCTCGCTTGCAGCGGTGACGTATCCGCCCTCCTCGAACTCCCGCAGCACCGGATAGATGGTGCCCTCTGCAGGGGAACAGCAGCCGTTCGTCGTTGCCTCGACTGCCCTTGCCACGTCGTATCCGTGCATGGGCCGCTGATGCAGCACGCACAGAATGAAGAATTTGGACAGGCTCATCTTGATGGTGCCGTTCCAGTAGGCACGGCTCAGGAAATCGGGCCCGGGCTTCGGCACCGGGGCGGGCGACGGCGGAACGGATGGGGTGGCCGATGGAGAGGTTCGAGACATGCAGGAAGGCTATACATCGATCATCAATGTGTCAATCATCAAGGCATACTTGAAAGCGCTCCCCGCGTCAGCAAACGCGCCGTCCCTCGGCATCGATCACCACCTCTCCATCCTCCTTCGTAAACGGCCCTTTCTGCGGCGCGGGCAGGATGTCCAGGACCCTTTCCGACGGCCGGCACAGCCGCGCCCCGAGCGGGGTGAAGACGAACGGCCGGTTAATGAGGATGGGGTGGGCCATCATGGCATCGAGCAGAGTGTCGTCGGTGAGGGCGGGATCGTCGAGGCCGAGTTCGGCATAGGGTGTGCCCTTCTGGCGGGTCGCGGCGCGCACCGTGAGGCCCGCCGCGGCGATGGCGGCGGCGACCTCTTCCCGCGCGGGCGGGGTCTTGAGATATTCGACGATCGTCGGCTCGATACCGGCGTTGCGGATCAGGGCGAGCGTGTTGCGCGATGTGCCGCAGGCCGGATTGTGCCAGATGGTGACAAGGGAATGCTCAGTCATCGTTCAGGCTCCGAAGATCAGATGATGGCGTGGCGGACCTTGGCGGACACCCATTCGCTCACCACCACGGTGGCGAGGATCACCATGAGGATCAGCGTCACCTGCGGCCACGCCAGCGTATTGAGCGAGCTTTCCAGGTTGAGTCCTATCCCGCCCGCGCCAACCAGGCCGAGCACCGTGGATTCGCGGATGTTGATGTCCCAGCGAAACACGCTGATGCCGGCGAAGGCGGGCATGATCTGCGGCACTATCCCGTAGGCGAGGGTCTGGGCGCCCGAGGCGCCGGTAGCGCGGATCGCCTCCACCTGGCTCTCGTCGATTTCCTCGATGGCCTCGTAGAGCAGCTTGCCGATGAAGCCGATGGACCTGAGCGCGATGGCGATGATGCCGGCCAGCACGCCCGGACCCAGGATCGCCACCAGCAGCAGCGCCCAGATGATGGAATTAATGGAGCGCGAGGCGACGATGACGAACAGCGCCAGCGGCCGCACGAAGGCGGCGCTAGGCGTGGTGTTGCGTGCCGCGAGGAAGGCCACCGGCACCGACAGCACGATGGCGATGAGCGTGCCGAGGGTGGCAATGTTGAGCGTGTCCCAAAGCGGCTTGAGCAGTGCCGGGAAATAGGACCAGCGCGGCGGGACCATGCGCGCGCCGATGTCGGCGGCCTGGGTGGGGGCATCCCAGACGAAGGCCCAGATGGTGCCTTCCGTCATCACCCGCCAGCAGAACACGGTGAAGGCCACGGCGAGAAGCCAGCCGAACCACACGGCGATCTGGCCGCGCGAAGTGCGCCGTTGCCAGGACCGGCGGCCTTCGGGGAGGGCTATGACCGGCATTATTTCACCGGCCCGCGCACGAGGCCGGAGACATATTCGCTCGCCATCACGATGGCGATGATGAGGATGAGGATGGCGGCGGCGCTGTCGAACTCGTAACGATCGATAGCGGTGTTGAGCGTGGCACCGATGCCGCCCGCGCCGACGATGCCCACCACCGCGGATTCGCGGAAATTGATGTCGAGCCGGTAGAGCGAAAGCCCGAGGAGGCGCGGCGCCACCTGCGGCAGCACCCCAAAGGCGATCAGCGATGGCCAGGGCGCCCCGGTGGCGCGGATCGCCTCCACAGGGGCGGGGTCGATGTCCTCGATGTCCTCGGCCAGCAGCTTGGAGAGGAAGCCGATGGTGGCGAACGACAGGGTGAGGAAGCCCGCGAACGGCCCGAAGCCCACCATGGCCACCAGCAATATGGCGACGATGATCTCCTGCAGGGACCGCGACACGGCGATGATGGCCCGGCAAGCGAAATAGACCCCGCGCGGCACCACGTTGCGGGCGGCGCCGATGCCGATGGGAACCGAGATGGCGATGCCCACCACGGTGGAGGTCACCGTCATGGTCAGGCTCTCGATCATGCCCTGGATGATGTCGTCCCAGCGCCGGGAGAAGTTCGGCTCCAGGAAGCCGGAGATGAAGCGCAACCCGCGCGCCCAGCCGTCCGACAGGCGTGCCCAGTTGACCTCGACGCTGCCGAGGGCGAGCGCCAGATAGAGCGCCGCGCCGCCGATGAGTGCATAGCGCAGCCAGGGATTGGCGACGAGCGGCGGCGGCCGCCAGCGGTGCGCCGGAACGGACACAGCGCTCACAGCGTCCTCGCCACGGCGGATGGCGTGGCCTGGACCCGCAGGACACGGACCGCATCCTCGGCGGCGGCTTCTTCCACCGCATCATCCTCCGCCTCGCGGATGGTGCGCGACCAGTCCTCCTCGCCATAGATGGCGGTGAGCACATCGGTGTCGAGTGCCTCCGGAGGGCCGTCGAACACGGTGCGCCCGGCCTTGAGGCCGATGATGCGCTGGACGAACATCTGCGCCAGCGCCACGTCGTGGGTGTTGACGATGGCGGCGAGCCGGCGCTCGGCGCACACCTCGACGATGAGGCGCATGATCTGGCGCGAGGTCTTGGGGTCGAGGCTGGCGGTGGGCTCGTCCACTAGCATGATGTCCGGCTCCTGCACCAGAGCGCGGGCGATGCCGACGCGCTGGCGCTGGCCGCCGGACAGCTCGTCCGCCCTCTTGTCCACGTGATCCATCAGGCCAACGCGGTCGAGCACGGCGAAGGCCCGGTCAACGTCGGCCTGGGGAAACCGGCGCAGGAAGGCGCGCCAGAAGCCCACGTATCCGAGCCGGCCGGAGAGCACGTTCTCCATCACCGTGAGGCGCTCCACCAGGGCATATTCCTGGAAGATCATGCCCATGCGCCGCCGCGCGCGCCGCAGGCCCATGCCTCCGAGGCGGGTGATCTCGGTGTCGCCGAGGCGGATGGAGCCGGACGTGGGCTCCACCAGCCGGTTCATGCAGCGGATGAGGGTGGACTTGCCTGCCCCCGACGGACCGATCAGGCCCACCACCTGGCCGGCGGGGATGCTGAGCGAAACATCATCGAGGGCCTTGTCCCCCTTGGCGTAGCGCTTGGACAGACCGGCGATGGTCAGCATCCCACAGTCCCTCTCTCCAGAGTTTACTTGCAGGCGTAGCTGACGCCCATGGCGTCATCGACCTGGCGCACCACCGCCCAGGTCTCCTTGAAGGTGATGGGAATGAATTTCTCCTGCGGCGGCTCGGCCGACTGGAACTCCTTCAGGAGAGCAGTGCCATCCCAATTGAAGCTGAAGAACGCCTCTTTCACCTTGGCGGCGAGCTCGGGCTTCAGATTGTAGGCATAGCCATAGCCGGTGGTGGGGAAGGTCTGCGACTTGTAGATCGTCACCACCTGCTCGGGTTTGATCACGCCGCGGGCGATCATGCGCTTCATCACCGAATTGGCGACGGCCGCTGCCGGATAATCCTTGTTGGCGACGCCGATGATGGAATTGTCGTGCTTGCCGGAGAAGGCGGGTTCGTAATCCTTGCCCGCCTCCATGCCGAACTGCGAGCGCAGCAGCGCGGACGGCGCCTTGTAGCCGGAATTGGAGGTCTCCGAGGTGAAGGCCATCTTCTTCCCCTTGATGTCCTCGACCTTGGTGATGCCGGAGCCGGGATAGGTGATGATCTCCATCTCGTAGCCGTAGGCACCGTCCTTCGAGGCCATCATGGCGAACGGCACGAAGCCGGAGCAGGCGACGGCGATGGGATTGGAGCCGGTGTTGAAGCCGGCCACATGCAGGCGCCCGGCGCGCATAGCTTCGAGTTGGGCGGCGTTGGACTGCACGGGGAAGAACTGCACCTTCTTGCCGGTCACCTTCGCGAGATGGTCGGTGAATTCCTGCCACACCTTGGCGTAGACGGCCGGATCCTCAACGGGGGTGTAGGAGAAGATCAGCGTGTCCGGGTCGATCTGCTTGGAAGGATCAGTCGGCGCGTCCGCGACCATGTCGCCATTCGCGTCCGTGAAGCGTGGGTCGAGCTTGAAGTCGGCATGGGCGATGCTTGGCCCCAGGCACATGGCGGCAAGCAAGAGGGTGCGTGCGAGAAAGCGCGGTAGCGTCATCTCTTCTCTCCAGTGACGGTGTAGTTCAATCGGACGATGCTGGTACGCGAACTCGAAGCCGGAGCCTTATCTGCTCGGTGCCGGCGTTCCCATCGGCTGGGAATGAAGCGGCAGCAGGAGGGTGGTGCCAAAACAGACGGCGAGCATCAGGGCCGACCCCCCGAGGCAGGCATAGATCCCACCCACCTGATAGAGCAGGCCGGACAGGAGGGTGCCGATGAAGCGCCCCGCTGCATTGGCGGCGTAATAGAAACCCACGTCCTCGGCTGCCTTCTCCGATCCGGCATAGGCCAGGATCAGGTAGGAATGCAGGGAGGAGTTCACGGCGAAGGCGGCGCCGAAGATGGCGAGCCCGATCACGACGATGATGTCCGGCCGCAGGGGTGTCACGGCGAGGAGCACGGCGATGGCCACCGGCACCAGAGCGAGGCCGAGCGCCCACCAGCGCGCCGCTGGCACTTCCTTGGACAGGCCGTCCGGGCTGCGGCTCACCACGGCGGGCGCGGATGCCTGCACGATGCCGTAGCCGATGGTCCACAGCGCGAGGAAGCCGCCCACCATGGGAAAGGTCCAGCCCATCCCATAGAGGAAGACCGGCACGCCCACCACGAACCACACGTCCCGCGCGCCGAACAAGGCGACGCGGGCAGCAGCGAGCAGGTTCACACCCCGGCTCTTGCCGAACAATTCTCTTGCCGAACTACTCGCCTTGGCCTTGCCCATCATAGGCGGCAGGGACAGCAGCACGCCGAGAAGCACCAGCGCCAGCACGGCAGCCATGAGCCACAGCGACAAGCGAAAGCCGAACGCCTCCAGGAGCACGCCGCCAAGAAAGAAGCCGAAGCCCTTCATGGCATTCTTGGAACCGGTGAACCACGCCACCCAGCGAAACAGGCGCCCCTCGGCGTTACCCTTGGCCTCGGCCTCCGTCACCTTGATGGCGGACTTGGAGGCGGTCTTGGTGAGGTCCTTCGCCACGCCGCACACGCCCTGCGCCGCCACCACCCAGGCAACAAGAACGGCCGTTTCCCAGGTGGGCGACATGGCGGAGAGCAGCAGGAAGCCGGCGATCTGGGTCGTGAGCCCGACTGTCAGCATACGGGTGATGCCGAAGCGGGCGGCGAGCCAGCCGCCGATGAAGTTCGCCCCGATGCCCGCCGCCTCGTAGAGCAAGAACAGGAAGGCGAGGGTGAAGGGCGAGTAGCCGAGCTTGAAGAAGGTGAACAGCACCAGCATGCGCAAGGCGCCGTCGGTCAGCGTGAAGCCCCAATAGGCCGCGGTGACGATGGCGTAGTTGCGCAGGCCCGCGGAGGATGACGCCGCCATCTCACAGCCCCACGCGTTCGAGGTGGCAGGCAAGGTCCACCATGCGGCAGGCATAGCCCATCTCGTTATCGTACCAGGCATAGACCTTGAGCAAGGTGCCGTCGGTGACGAGGGTGGACGGCCCATCAACGATTGCGGAGCGGGTGTCGCGGGCGTAGTCCGCCGACACCAAAGGGCGCGGCTCGAAGCCGAGGATACCGTTGAGCGCACCCGCGGCGGCCTTGGCGAACAACGCGTTCACCTCGTCCGCCGTGGTCTCGCGGTTGAGCTCGAACACGCAGTCGGTGAGCGAGGCGTTGAGCACCGGGGCGCGCACCGCATGGCCGTTCAGCTTGCCCTTCAGCTCGGGATAGATGAGGGCGATGGCGGTGGCGCTGCCGGTGGTAGTAGGCTGCAGCGAGAGCATGGCCGAGCGGGCGCGGCGCAGGTCCTTGTGGGGCGCGTCCACCACCACGTTGGTGTTGGTGGGATCGTGGATGGTGGTGATCTGGCCGTGGCGGATGCCGATGGCCTCGTGCACCACCTTCACCACCGGGGCGAGGCAGTTGGTGGTGCAGGAGGCAGCGGTGACGATGGGATGCGTCTCTCGGTCGTAGAGCTGCTCGTTCACCCCCACCACAACGTTCAGCACGGACGGGTCTTTCACCGGCGCGGCGACGATTACGCGCTTGGCGCCGCGCTTCAGGTGACCTTCGAGCACGGCGGGGGTGAGAAACTTGCCGGTGGACTCCAGTACGAGGTCCACGCCGAGATCGCCCCAGGGGATATCGCCCGGCGTCGCGTGAGAGGAGAAAGACAAGCTCTTCTCGCCGATGCGCACACTATCCGCGCCCTCGGCTGCGATGGGCGCACGCCAGCGCCCCTGTACGCTGTCGAATTCGAGGAGATGGGCGATGGCTTCCGCCCCACCCTTGATCTCGTTGAGATGAACGATCTCGAGCCGGTTGTTGCCGCGCGGATCATTGTCCGGGCGGTAGGCCGCCCCCATGGCCGCGCGAAGCGAAAGCCGTCCAATGCGGCCGAGGCCGTTGATCCCTACTCTCATGGCACCGTCATCCTCGCAAACTTTGAAAAGGTGCGGCGTTGCCGCGATGATCTCAGGCTTTGGTGCGGTCGCCGGCGTCCGTCACCCTCACGCCGCCGGCTTCGTACCAGTCCTTGGTATGGTTCACGATCCACACCACCGAGAGCATCACCGGAACCTCGATGAGCACACCCACCACGGTGGCGAGAGCCGCACCCGACTTGAATCCGAACAGGCTGATGGCGGCAGCCACCGCCAGCTCGAAGAAATTGGAGGCCCCAATGAGGGCAGAGGGGCCGGCC
The DNA here is from genome assembly GCA_017849325.1 of Xanthobacter autotrophicus. Lineage (GTDB taxonomy): Bacteria > Pseudomonadota > Alphaproteobacteria > Rhizobiales > Xanthobacteraceae > Xanthobacter > Xanthobacter autotrophicus_B. The sequence continues at coordinate 12,726 of JAFIHR010000362.1, forward strand.
ACGCAGTGGGCTTCGCCGGACAGCCGGTTCAGGAGATAGGCAAGGCCCGAGTTGAAATAGACCTGGATCAAGATCGGCACGGCCAGCAGCGCAATCACCAGCGGCTGGGCGAGGATCTGCTCGCCCTGGAAGGCGAACAGCAGCACCAGGGTGGCGAGCAGCGCCACCAGGGAGAGCGGCTGGAGCACGCCGAGCAGGCGATCGAGCCCGGCCTGTCCACCGGTCGCCAGGATGCGCCCGCGGAGGAGCTGCGCCGCGATCACCGGGACGACGATGTAGAGCATCACCGACAGGAAGAGTGTGTCCCACGGCACGGTGATGGAGGAGAGCCCGAGCAACAGCCCCACGACGGGCGCGAAGGCGACGATCATGATGGCGTCGTTCAGCGCCACCTGGGACAAGGTAAAGTGGGGCTCACCCTTGGTGAGATTTGACCAGACGAACACCATGGCCGTGCAGGGCGCCGCCGCCAGAAGGATGAGGCCGGCGATATAGCTATCGATCTGGTCGGCTGGCAGGTAGGGTCGGAACAGATAGCCGATGAACAGCCAGCCGAGGAACGCCATGGAGAACGGCTTCACCGCCCAGTTCACCAGCAGCGTCACCGAGATTCCGCGCCAGTGCCGGCCGACCTCCTTGAGCGCGGCAAAGTCGATCTTGACCAGCATGGGCACGATCATCAGCCATATGAGGATGGCTACCGGCAGGTTGACCCGCGCCACTTCCAGCGCCCCGATGGTCTGGAACACGGACGGCGCCAGCGCGCCAAGCGCGACGCCGGCGATGATGCACAGGAACACCCAGAGAGTGAGATAGCGTTCAAACACGGACACGGTGCGGGATCTCCCAAGGCCGCCAGCTGCGGCCGATTGCGGCGAGAGCGTGGGCGCGGTCTGTTTCAGGACGACGACAGTTCACGCGGCCTGTCCCGAGAGTGTGAGGTCCGTCGCTCCCTCCATTTTCCCGATCTCGCCGATGCGCTCCTTGAGCGAAGCAAGATCGAGCTGCTCAAATGGCAGGTTGACGAAGGCGGAGATACGCCCGGCGAGCCGACGGTAGGTGGCAACGAAGGCAGCCTTCTGCTCAGCTTCGGTTCCCTTCACCCGGATCGGGTCGGGCAGACCCCAATGGGCCTGTAGCGGATGACCGGGGAAGGCAGGGCAGATTTCCCCAGCTGCGGCGTCGCAGGTAGTGATGACGAAATCCATCTGGGGCGCATCCGGCCTGGCGAACCCATCCCAGCTCTTGGAGGCGAGGTTCGTCGTGTCGTAGCCGAGCGAGTCGAGCAGATCGATAGCCATCGAGTGCGGCTTGAGCTTCGGCCGACTGCCGGCCGAGTAGGCCTTGAAGCGGCCTCGCCCCTCGCGGTTGAGCAACGCCTCCGCGATCAGCGACCGTGCCGAGTTGGCCGAGCAGACCAGCAGAACATTGTAGACGCGATCATTCCCAGCGGCAGGACGCAGCTGTGGAAAGGCCGCGGGGCCGGTCCCGCACCGGGGGGAGACGGCAAAACCCATCTCCGCCATCAGTTGGCTCAGCACAGGGCCCGCTGTGGACAAGCTGACGGCATAGATGATGGACCGTCCCTCGCGCCGCGACGTGACAAGGCCGGCACGCTCCAGCACGCCGAGGTGCACCGACATGGTATTGTGCGCTACCGCCAGCAGGCGGGCGATGTCGCCCGCCTGAAGGCCATAGGGCACATAGCGCAGCAGAAGACGATAAGTCTCGAAGCGCGTGCCTTGGGACAGCGCATCGAAGATCCGCGTGGCGTCTTCCCCATTCAGCTTCGTCTCGTCCATCTTGTCTCACCGTTCGAATGCTGCTCACGCGTCAGCCCAAGTGCCTCAGGCGCCGCCCTTGAAGGTCCTGGCCCAATAGTCCTTGACCTGCTGGACCAGAGCCGGCGGCAAGGGAACATAGCCGAGCTCGGACGCAAATTTCTCGCCCTCGCCCAGGGCGAAACGCCAGAACTCGAAGGCGGCTTGGCTGTTCGCCGGCACCTTCGGCTCGCGGTACATGAGAGCGAAGGTGGTCGCCGCAATAGGATAGGCATCCTCGGCGGGGGAATCGGTGATGACGACGAAAAAGTCCTTGGCGCCGGCCCAATCGAAGCTCAGCGCCGCCGCCTGGAACGCCGCCGCGCTGGGTGCGATGAACTTGCCAGCACGGTTCTGGACGAGGCCATAGGCCAGCTTCACCTGCACCACATAGGTGTATTCGACATAGCCGATGGCATTCGGGACCCGCTTGACCTCGGTCGAGACCCCTTCGTTACCGCGCGCGCCATACCCCACCGGCCAGGCGACTGCGCTGCCTTCGCCGACCTGCTGCTTCCACTCCGGGCTCGCCTTGGCAAGGTAGGACACCCAGTTGAACGTGGTTCCAGATCCATCGGAACGGTGCACCACCACGATCTTCGCGTTGGGCAGCTTGACGTCGGGATTGAGGGCCCTGATGGCGGGATCGGACCAGGTCGTGACCTTGCCGAGATAGATGTCAGCGAGAAGGGCGCCGGTGAAGCGGAGCTGGCCGGGCCCCACGCCGTCCACGTTGAACACCGGAACGACGCCACCGAACACGATGGGGAACTGGCCGAGGCCATATTTCTCCAGTTCTTCCGGCTTCAGCGGCTTGTCGGACGCGCCGAAATCCACCACCCCGTCCTTAATACGGTTGACGCCGGCCGACGAACCCACCGACTGGTATCCTACGATGTGGCCTGTGCGCTCACGAAACGCCTCCGCCCATTTCCAGATGATCGGATAGGCGAAGGTGGAGCCGGCACCCCGCACCTCCGCGGCGCGCGCCGGAGGCGCGAACATCGACAGGGCCGCGAGCGTCGCCGCAGCTGTCCAGACAAGAATGCGATTCACGGCTGGCCTCCCTTGGGTCCTAGCGACATATCGCTGGAAACAGATAGCTCCATACGAGTCATTATGTCGATAGGAGTGGACAGATCGCTATATGGCCTTCATGTCACTCTTGTGACGCCATTTACGTCGCGCCAATCGCAGCGATAGTATAAATTATCGATATGTCGATACAAATGGAAATGATGTAATGTAGAGACGGAATGCTCGCGAGGTTGAGAGGCAAATTTGTTCGGGAGGAGAAATGAATAATAGGCGCTTCATATGGACTTTATATAAGTAATATACGTCAATCGAAGTCGGATAGCCTCTCAAAAATTGCAATCAACCATGGACAATTGCCACGATGTCCATATGATTTACATGAAATAAAGCCAACCATAGCCTAGAACTACGTTGCGTCATATTCGATAAAATCTCTGTTGATTCAGGAATATCGCTCGATATACACAAATTGTCATGAATTTGTTACATAACATGCTTAGAGCCCGTGAGGCTAGGTGAGCATCAGAAGCCCTAGCGGCACTGTCCAGGGAGACGGCATCCTCATGAAGATCATCACTCTCGCGAGCGCCCTCGCGCTGCTCGCTACCGGCGCGGCCTTCAACGGCGCCGCTGCCCAGGCACTGGTCAAGGTCGACGGGTCGTCCACGGTATTCCCCGTGACCGAAGCCATGGCGGAGGAATTCCAGAAGGCGAACAAGGATATCAAGGTGACGGTCGGCATCTCCGGTACCGGCGGCGGCTTCAAGAAGTTCTGCCGCGGAGAGATCGACATCTCTGACGCCTCGCGCCCCATCACCTCCGCCGAGCAGAAGGCCTGCAAGGAAGCCGGCATCGAGTATATCGAATTGCCGGTCGCCCTTGATGCGCTCACGGTCATCGTCCACCCGTCCAACACCTGGGCGAGCGAGATGACGGTTGCGGATCTGAAGAAGATCTGGGAGCCCGAGGCCCAGGGCAAGATCACCAACTGGAAGCAGGTCCGCGACAGCTACCCGGATCGGCCGCTGGTGCTCTACGGCGCGGGCGTCGACTCAGGCACTTACGACTATTTCACCGCCGCCATCGTCGGCAAGGAGCATTCCAGCCGCGGCGACTTCACCGCATCGGAGGATGACAACGTGCTGGTCCAGGGCGTGGCGGGCGATCCCAACGCCCTCGGCTTTTTCGGCCTTGCTTACTATGAAGAGAACACCGGCAAGCTGAAGGCGGTGAAGATCAAGGTCGATGACGCCGCGCCCGCCGTGGAGCCGTCGGTCGAGAACGCCCGCACCGGCAAGTACCAGCCTCTGTCGCGGCCGATCTTCATCTACGTGAACAAGAAGGCGGCCGAAACCCGTCCGGAGGTGGCGAAGTTCGTTGAGTTCTACCAGGACCCGAAGCACGCGGTCGAGCTGGTCAAGGAAGTCGGCTATGTGCCGCTGCCCGAGGCCGCCCTGAAGGTGTTCCAGGAGCGCTTCAAGAAGCGTGAGATCGGCACCGGCTTCACCGGGTCCAAGGTCGGCGTCTCCGTCGAGGATCTCGTCAAGGAAAAGCTCGTCTACTGACAGGTGATCTTGAGGGACCTGAGGGAGGTGCTCCGGCGCCTCCCTCCATTCAGGTGAGGGTTGGACGTGGTCGCACCGGTGTCTCCAGACTCAAGAACAGGCCGGTTGCGCCTGACGGTTTCTCCGGTCTTCCTGGCGCGACGCCGGGTGGTGGACCGCATCATGCGCGTTGTCCTGTTTCTCAGTGCCGCACTCTCTGTCCTGGTCACGGCGGGCATCGTCTACGTCCTCCTGTCCGAAAGCCTGAAATTCTTCGCACAGGTGTCGATCATCTCCTTCCTGACCGACACACAATGGACGCCGGTGTTTCAGGACAAGCACTTCGGCATCATGACTCTGGTATCCGGTACTTTGGTGAGTTCGCTCATCGCCCTGCTCGTCGCGATTCCAGCCGGTACCGTGCTCGCAATCTATCTGTCGGAGTTCGCGCGGCCACAGGTGCGCGAGACCATCAAGCCGTTTCTGGAGCTTATCGCAGGCGTGCCCACTGTGGCATTCGGCTATTTCGCTCTTTTGTTCCTCACGCCCATCTTCCAGATCTTCATTCCCGGGCTGGCGGGCTTCAACCTGCTCGTGCCGGGCATCGTCATGGGCATCATGATCCTGCCCTACATCGTTTCCGTGAGCGAGGACGCCATGCGCGCGGTCCCTGCGGAACTGAGGGAGGGGGCCTATGCGCTGGGCTTCACGCGGCTCCAGACGGCGACGCGGGTGGTGATCCCCGGCGCCTTCTCCGGGGTGACGGCGGCCTACATCCTCGGCATGTCGCGGGCGGTGGGCGAGACCATGGTGGTGGCCATTGCTGCGGGCCAGCAGGCGAAGCTCGCCCTGAACCCTCTGGAGGGCGCAGCCACGATCACCTCCTATATCGTCCAGATCAGCCTCGGCGACGTGCCACATGGCTCCATCGCTTATCTCACCATCTTCGCGGCGGGCATGACGCTGTTCCTCATGACTTTCGCCTTCAACATTCTCGCCTTCTGGCTCCGCCAGAAATACCGTGAATTCTATTGAGGGGATGGCCGTGAAGCCGCTCGCCGCTCAACCCTCCCGCCGCCTCTCCGACGCGGAAATCGTCGCTCGGGCGCATCGGTCCGACCGCAATTTCGCGATCCTGGGCCTCAGCGTGCTCGTCATTTCCATGATCGTTCTGCTGTCGCTCATCGTGGACTTCATGGTGGACGGGCTTGGCCGCATTGATCTTGATTTCCTGACGAGCTTCCCCTCCCGACGCGCTTCGGAGGCCGGCATTCTGTCCGCCTGGGTCGGCACCACGCTGGTGATGCTGGTGACGACGGCGCTGGCGGTGCCGCTCGGCGTCGCAGCAGGCCTCTATCTTGAGGAATATGCGCCGCGGAACTGGATCACCCATCTCATCGAAATCAATGTGACCAATCTCGCGGGCGTGCCCTCCATCATCTATGGGCTGCTCGCCCTCGGCCTGTTCGTGCAGAGCTTCGCCATGGGCCAGACGATTCTAGTTGCGGGCATCACGCTGGCGCTTCTCATCCTGCCCATCATCATAGTCGCCACACGCGAGGCGGTGCGCTCCATCCCGCTCGAGATCCGCGAGGGCGCCTATGCGCTTGGCGCCGACAAATGGCAGACGGTGAGCGGCTACATCCTGCCCACCGCGCGTCCCGGCATCCTCACGGGTGCCATCGTCGGTATGTCACGGGCCATCGGCGAGACCGCGCCCATCATCACCATCGGCGCGCTCACCTTCATCGCCTTCCTGCCGCCTTCACCGGTCCAGGACACCTTTCCGTTCATCAATTTCAACTGGCTCAACTCGCCGTTCACGGTGATGCCGATCCAGATGTTCAACTGGGTTTCACGTCCCCAGGCGGCGTTCCACGTGAACGCAGCAGCAACCGGTCTCATTCTGCTGCTTATGACGCTGCTGATGAATGCGATCGCCATCTGGCTGCGCTACAAGATCCGCCGGAGCATGCGCTGATGCTGCAGCCCGGCCTTTCGGAGAACGAGATGACCGCCGTGACCCCAGCATTGGACGCCGTGGCCAGCAAGGAGCCCGCCCCCCTGCGCGCTTCTGTTCGCAACCTCAATTTCTTCTACGGCGACAACCAGGCGCTCAAGGGGGTGGAGCTTCCGATCGTCGAGGGTAAGGTCACCGCCCTCATTGGGCCGTCGGGATGTGGAAAGTCCACGCTCCTGCGCTGCTTCAACCGCATGCATGACCTATATCCGGGCAACCGGTATCAGGGCGAGATCATCCTCTATCCGGAGGGGATCAACATCGTGGCGCCGGAAGTAGATCCAATGCTCGCGCGTTTGCGCATCGGCATGGTGTTCCAGAAGCCCAACCCGTTTCCGAAATCGGTCTATGAGAATGTGGCATCCGGCCTCCACATCCGGGGCATCCGGAATCGCTCCGAAGTGGATGGGCGCGTGGAAGCCGCGCTACGCCAAGCCGCCCTATGGGACGAGGTGAAGGACCGCCTCCAGGAATCCGCCTATGGATTGTCGGGCGGCCAGCAGCAGCGCCTGTGCATCGCCCGCACCCTCGCCCCAGATCCGGAGCTCATCCTGCTCGACGAACCCACTTCGGCCCTCGACCCCATCGCCACGGCGAAGATCGAGGAACTGATGGACGAGTTGCGGGGCGCCTACACCATCGTGATCGTCACCCACAACATGCAGCAGGCGGCGCGCATCTCGGATTTCACCGCCTTCATGCATCTCGGCCACATGGTGGAATACGACGTGGCCAGCCTGATCTTCACCAACCCAACCGAGGAGCGCACGCGCTCCTATATCACCGGCCGGTTCGGCTGAGGCGTTCGGCTCGGTGGGAGGCGGCGGGAAGTTCGCTCGTGGACTTGGCATTCGGGCGCTTCAGCGACGGCAGTAGATTCGGCCTCACGTCTCAGCCACGATCTTCCCGATGTCGGTGATGTCATATCCGCCGATGCTCTTGAACTCGTTCTGGAACCGCTCCGAGCGCAGGATCTTGAGCATCGTCGCGACCTCCGGTGTGTCGAGATGCTCTTTACGGACCACAAGGTCGTAGCGTTCCCTCTTCAGTGGGACGAAGTCCACATTATCTACTTGGCGGGCGACCTTTTCCATCCCCACCGCCACGTCGGCGTCGCCACGGCCCACTGCGCTCGCCACGGCGAGATGGGATTGGTTCTCGCTATCGTAGCCCTTAATCCGGCTGGCGTAGAGATCGAGGAGCTTCAGGTTCTCGTCGAGCAGCACCCGCGATCCCGCCCCCTTCTCGCGGTTGATCATGGTGATGTCGTCGCGGGCGAAGTCCTGCCATGTTCGGATGGCCTTCGGGTTGCCTTTGGCGACGTAGAGGCCCTGCATGCGGTAGGTGACGTTGACCACCGCGCAGCGCACGCCAGGCAGTAAGGCACGGACATAGGGCACGTTGTAGTCGTCGCCGGCGCTGTCCCACAGATGTGCGCTCGCGACGGAGACCTTGCCGTAATAGAGCGAGACGAGGCTGTCGTAGCTGCCGATATAGGCCCTGAGCGCCATGACGCCGTGCATGCGCATGAAGTTGGACAGGATGTCGAGGATGAGGTCCTGGCCGCAGATGATGAAGCCGTCCCCGGCCCGACGCTCCGCCTTCAGGTCAAAATACCGGTTCTCGTCGAATGCCGGGCGGCCTGCCAGCTCGGGCGCGCGCGCGGCCCTGCCGGAGCGCTCGATATAGTCGCGCACGTTCGCCTCGGTGAAGCGGATCTTACGGCCGACCTTGTAGAAGCCGATCCCGCCTGCCTTGATCAGAGCATAAATGCCGCTCCGGCTGACGTGCAGCCGCTCGGCCACATCTTCGACAGTCAGGGCGTTAGGCGTATCCATGGAATGTCCGGCATCTCAATTCATCTAATTTCATATCATTTGGCATATAGCTCGGCCTTCGGCCAGCCGTCCTGACCATTCTATCTTTACAAAACAACATCTATTCGCCACGCTCGGCTCATTAAACCAGCAATATACCCGTCAAATCGTTTGTTTTCGTATCAATTCATATCATTTCATACCATGATGGCGGCTCCGTCCGAACGATCATGGCCGGAGGCTCATCCATGTCCCAGCAGTCCATTCCACTGTCGTCCGAGCGTGCCAACACACGGGACGAGCGGGGGTCCAACCCTGGCCCCCCGCCGGTGCCGGCCTTCGCCGGGGGCGCCCTCATCGGCATGCTCGGCGGTCTCATCGGGCTTGGTGGCGCAGAGTTCCGCCTGCCGCTGCTGATCGGCCCATTCCGCTTCCGGGCGCTCGAAGCGGTCATCCTCAACAAGGCCATGAGCCTGGTCGTCGTCGCTAGCGCGCTGCCGTTCAGGGCGGCGACGGTGCCCTTCAGCGCGATCGCGACCAACTGGCCGATCATCCTCAACCTGTTGGCGGGTAGCCTCGTTGGCGCCTGGTTCGGCGCCGGCTGGGCCACCCGGCTCAGCTCCCGCACCCTCTACCGGGTCTTGGCAGTCCTGCTGGTGCTGATCGCCGTCGCCCTCCTGTTCGGACACGGATCGACCGCAGCGTCCGCGCTGCTTTCGGGACCCTGGCTGATCGTGGCCGGCGTCATTGCGGGATTCGCCATTGGCGTGGTCGCCTCGCTGATGGGCGTGGCCGGCGGTGAGCTGCTGATTCCGACGCTGGTGCTTCTCTTCGGCGCGGACATCAAGCTCGCCGGCAGCCTGTCGCTGGCGGTGAGCCTGCCCACCATGATCGTCGGCTTCACCCGCTACAGCCGCGACAACGCCTTCGCCACCGTCGCGCAGAACAAGGTGTTCGTGGCCGTGATGGCGGTGGGCTCCATCGTGGGCGCCTTCATCGGCGGGCACCTCCTTGGGCTTGTGCCCGAGCAGGTCTTGCTTCCCATCCTGGCGCTGATCCTCGTCGTGTCATCGGTGAAAGTGTGGCGCCACGGATGAGGGTGCGGTCTCGGCCGGCGCCAGAACGCCGGCCGATGGTGCCCGCCGTCAGGCCGGATACTCCTTCGACTTGAAGGTCAGGTGCCGCACGCCTTCCGGCGCGTCGGCGATCTTGCGGATGTTGCCCCACGTCTGCTTGTAGTTGGGGATGATGTCCTCGTTGACCCCCGCGGACACCACATTGCCCTGCACGCCGGTCGGGAAGCCGAACAGCATGAAAGTCTCCTTCCGCTTCGCCGTGGGGGTGGGATAGGCCATGGCCTGGGTGGAGCCGTTCTCGTTGTAGACCTCCACGAGATCGCCGCTCTTGAGGCCAAGCTCGCCCATGTCCTGCGGGTTCATCTCGATGAAGGGATAGGGCCAGCGATCCATGACCAGCTCATTCTCCACGTCAAGATAGGCGCTCTGCCAGACGAGGTTCGCCCGCCCGTTATTGATGAGGAAGGCGAACTTGTCCTTCTCCGCCTGTTTGCCGGGGGCCTGGAGGCCGCGCCACCGGGTTTCGGCGAACACCGCCTTGCCGTCCGGCTTGTTGAACTTGCCATCGGCGAACAGCCGCTTGGTGCCGACGATCTTGCCGTCTGCGAAGGCCGTGGCGGGCTCCTGGAAGCCGTTAGTGCCCATGGTCCGCAGGCGATCGTAGGTGACGAACGCGCCGCCCTTTTCGTTCTTGGCGTAGCCGTCCATGAAGGCGTCTTCCTCGCTCTTCCAGTCGAAGCCCTTGAACTTGTCCGCCACCTCCGTTTTGCCCATGGCGCGCAGCACCCGCTCCATGTGATTGGCGATCCGCGCGGCGATGAGGCAATCGGGCATGGCCTGGCCCGGCGGGTCCATGTAGCGCTCGGTAAGGCGCATGCGCCGCTCGCCGTTCATGGAGGTGAGGTTCATCTCGCCGGATGTCGCGGCGGGCAGCATCACATGGGCGGCCTCGCCGATATGGGTCGGCACGATGTCCACGTCGACGCTGAACAGCCCACCCTTGCGGATGGCGCCCAAGATGGCGGCCACCATGGCATCGCGGTCGCCGTAGGGCACGCTGGCCATGGCGTCCTTCACGAGGTCCGTGCGCATCTTGTAGGCGCGCTTGAAAGCCATGGCGTTGAGCGTGGTCTTGTAGTGGTCGCAGCCCCAGATGTGGTGCACGCCGCCCTTGCCCTCGATCAGCAGCTTGTCCACATAGGCTGCGGGCCGGCCCACATGGGCGTCGGACGGGCGGCAATAACCCTCCTGGTGGCCGCCCATGCGCACGCAGCCGCCGCCCGGACGGCCGATATTGCCGGTAGCGAGGGCGAGATTCACCAGCGCCTGGTTGGTGCGGTAGTTGTCATTGCCCCAGATGAGGCCCTTCTCATAGGCGAACATGGTCCGCCGACGTGCCCCGCCGGCCTTGGGCTCGCCGATCCAGGTGACCGCCTTGACGATGTCCGCCTCGCTGAGGCCGGTGGCGCGAGCGGCTTCCGCCACGCTCACCTTGTTGGCCGCCAGGGCCTTGTCGAAGTCCTTCGTGGAGGCCGCGATGAAACCCTTGTCGATCCACCCCTTCTCCGCCGCGTAGGTGAGCCAGGCGTTGAACAGGATCAGGTCGGTGCCGGAATTGAGGGCGAGATGGAGCACGTTCTCCTTGCCCGCCTCCACCTCGCTGGCATTCACGGTGACGGTGCGGCGCGGATCGACGATGACGATGCGCGCCTTGGCCACCGGCTCGCTGCCGAACTCCGCCTTCTTCTTGTCGAGGGAGGTTCCGCGCAGGTTGGGCACCCAGTGGTTCAGGAAATAGTTGGTCTGGGTTTCCAGCGCGTTCGTGCCCACCGCTACGAGGGTGTCGGCGAGCTCCGCGTCCTCGTAGCAATTGTTGAGCTCGCCCACCCCCATGTCGCGCGAGCCGTGGACCTCCGAATTGTAGGCCGGGCGATTGTGGATGCGGATGTTCTTTACCTTCATGGCGCCGAAATAGAGCTTTCCGGTGCCCCAGGTGTTCTCGTATCCGCCGCCCGCGCCGCCGTGGTCGAAGGCGGACACGAACAGGCCGTCCTCGCCCTGCTCAGCGATCACCGCTGCGGTGACGCGGGCGACGAGGTCGAGGGCGTCGTCCCAGCTCGTGGGCTGGAGCTGTCCGTAGCGCCAGACCTGGGGATCGGTGAGGCGCTGGAGCTGGGTGTTGCGCTGGCGCGAATAGCTCATCTCGGCGATCCGCGCGCCGCGCACGGAGCCGAGGCCGGAATTCACCACGCACGCCTTGTCGGGCTTGATGACGATGTGCACGTCTCGCCCGTTCTGCCTGACGATGTTGTACATGGACGGCGCATACCAGGCTGCGGTCTCTGCCGGCTGTTGCCTGGAGAGATCGACGCCGAAGGCGTTCTCGCCCGGCGCCGTGCCGCCCTCGTATCGGGCGTCCCAACTATAGGCCTTGTAGCCGCAGCCGACGATGCAATAGTGGCAGACGACGTTGTGGACGGTCGCATTGGCGGGAATGATGGGCAATTGGCCGATCTGGCGCTTGTAAGCCATGGTGTCCTCCCTCAGAGCACGTTGGAGAGGCGGCCGTAGAGCAGCTCATCCACGCCTTCGGCATAGATGTCGCCCTTCGCGTCCACACGCAGCGCGTATTGCGGCAGGTTCTGCGTCGCCTGGCCCCAGATCTGCTGGCCGCCTTTCTCGCAATCGAAGCGGGAATAATGGCCGGGGCAGTTCAGCGTCTTGTCCGTCGTGCTGTAAGAAAGGGGAAATCCCTTGTGCGGGCAGACGGTGGTGAAGCCGACGATGTCGCCGTCGGGTCCGGCGCCTCCGGCCACGCGTGTCCCGAGCTTCAGAAGGACGCCGGGCGCGTCGTCATCGGGATAGGCCACGTCCAGCGGCTCATTAACTTTCAGGTCCTTCACATTGGCGAGGCGGTTCGCTGGATATCTCACCAACGCGACCGCAGGGGCCGCCTTGGCTTGGGCCGGCAGAACGGAGGCGACGGCGGCGCCTGCGGTCGCAAGGCCGGCGCCGGTCAGGAAGCTGCGGCGGCCGGCATCGACGAGGCTGGGACATCTTTTCATGAAAGCTCCTCCCAGAGCGTATTGGTCCTTTCGGACGCAAGACGTCCTGCAGAAGCTGCGCCATGCGGAGCTGAGTAGAGAATTCAATGATTTAACGAGCGAGATGAGGCGAGCACGTCCGCCGTCCCGAACATGCTGCGGCGCCGTCTGTCCGGAAACCCGAACGCGCCGTCAGCCGTCGCTACCCAAACCGAGGCGGCGCATCTTCTCCCACAGGGTGGTGCGCCCAACGCCGAGGAGCCGGGCGGCGGCGGAGAGTTCGCCCGCGGTCGCGGACAGCGCCCGGAGGATGTGACGCTTCTCCGCCTCCTGGCGCGCGGATTCCAGTGAGCCGATCCGTAGGCCGGCGTCAGCGCCTTCGCGAACGATCTCGGGAAAGAGATCCCCGGGCATCAGCCAGGGGCCCAAGGCAAGAGCGACCGCACGCTCCATCCGGTTCCGCAGCTCCCGCACATTCCCGGGCCAAGGATGCTGCATCGCGGCCTCCTCGGCGAGGGCGCTGATCCCTTTCAGGTTGGTCTCGGTGTCCGCGCTATATTCCGTAAAGAAGCGCTCCATGAGCCATGGGATGTCATCGGGGCGCTCCCGCAGAGATGGCAGGCGAATGCTGACCGCGTTGATGCGGTAAAGGAGATCCTCGCGGAATTGTCGCTCGACAACTCGCAGCGCCAGATCGGCGTTGGTGGCCGTCACGATACGGCCGCCGAAGGCGATCTCGCGCTCACCGCCGACCCTCTGAAACGTCTTGCTCTCGATCAGCCGCAGGAGTTTTGCCTGCAACTCCGGACGCAATTCCCCGATCTCGTCGAGAAACAGCGTGCCGTCGCCGGCGCGCTCCACATAGCCGAGATGGCGCTGCGCGGCACCGGTGAACGCGCCTCGCTCGTGGCCGAACAGCTCGCTTTCCATCAAGTCGGCGGGAATGGCGGCGCAGTTGACCGCGATAAACGGCGCGGTCGCGTGCCGCGATTGCGCATGGATGAAGCGGGCGGCTACATCCTTACCTGTCCCTGTCTCCCCCGTGATGAGCAGATTGGAGGACAGGCGAGCCATCCTGCACAACAGAGCCTCCACCTGCCGGATGGCGGGTGAGACGCCCAACGTGCCGCCTTCCGTGGTTCCATGCGGCATCAGCAAGTCGGTGAGCCGCGCCAGGAAGTCCTCCATCTCGAAGGGCTTGGTGACGTAGTCCGCCGCGCCGGACCGCATCAGGCGCACCGCTTGGTCGATGTCGCCATGGCCGGTCACGAACAGGAAAGGCGGCGTCCGAGGCACGTGCGCCGCTTCCCGGAACACAGCCTCCCCATCGAGATCCGGAAGGCGGATGTCGCATACGATAGCCTCGAAGCGAATCTTCCGGATATCCGCCACCGCTGCGCAGCCGGTCCGCCACCAATGCACCCTCATTCCCTCCAGGCCGAGCCGCTGCGCGAGGCTCTCGCCCATGATGGGATCGTCCTCCACGAGGCCGATGACGGGAGGCTCATGCGACATGGGCGAGCTCCATTGGGGCGATGAAAGGGAAGAGAAGACGGATCCGCGTTCCCCCCGTTTCAGGCCGCTCGACCTCGGCCGAGGCACCGAGGTCGTCCAGGATGCGCCGGGTGGTCCACAAGCCGAGGCCGCCGCCCCAGGGTGGGCCACCCGTTTCCCCGCCAGCCGCAAGAAGGCACCCCGCAGGCTCGGGCAGGCCGCTGCCTCGATCCGACACGATTACATGCAGGGCCGTCGGCGTGAGCGACGCATCCACCGCCACTTCGCTTCCCGGCGGGGCGGCGGAAACCGCATTCAGCAGCAGGTTCAGCACGGCCTGGCGCACCGGGGTGCTGGGCAGAGGAAGCAACACGTCGACGGGACCGGAGAACCTCAGATCGACACCCTTCCGGCGCGCCGCGGGGGCAATCAGTAGCTGCAGGTCCTCGAAATCGGCCATGGCGAGGGGTCGCGGCGCCTGCTCCGGCCGATACAAAGCGAGGGTGGTGCGCACCACGTCGCGGATACCGACGAGGCCTCGTTCGAGAAGGCCGAGGGACGATTTTCGGACCGCCGCATGGTGTCCATGGGTCTTCAGCGTCGCCAGCGCGTTAAAAAGGCCGCCCAGCGGGTTGTTGATCTCGTGGGCGAGCGCCGAGGTGAGCCGCCCGAGGCTGCCGAGCCGATGCTCGTCCGCCAATTGTCGGGCTAGGTCCTCCCGCTCGTACATGGACCGGACCAGCGCATTGTAGGCTAGGAACAGGCGGGCGAATTCAGCGCCGTTGCGCGCGACCGCCTCCGGGGGAACGGGCGTCGCCCGCCCTTCGCTCGCAGCGCCCAGATAGCGCGAGAGCGTGCGCACCGGCGCCATCATGCGGGCGACGAGCAACCAGCCGGCCACGGCGAGCAGCAGCGTGACCATCCCGTTCGTGGCCGCGAGCGCGAGGACGACGTCGCGCCGCTCCAAAGCCAGATGGCTGGTGTCGAAAGTGGCGTGGATGATTCCGACGATGCGTCCAGGATAGGAAAGCACGCGCGTCGCGGTGGCGGATCTGGCGCCCGCCTCGAATCTGAAATCCCGGCCGGTTGCGAGCGGAGCGAGATCGGACGGGAGACGCACCCCAATGGGGAAGCGACGGGGATCGGACGCCGCGATCACGAGGCCCTCCGCGTCGGTGATCACGGCGCTCAACGGATGCAGGCTCTTGTTGAGGGCCTGTGCCCGCATGATGGCGTCATAAACTTCCCAGACATCGTCTCTTAGGATCGCGGGTGCGACCGCGGAGGAGAGGCTGTCCAGATAGGTCTGCGCCAAGGCGCGCAACTGGCGCTCCTGCGTCTCCCCCAGCCGGCTCAGCACGCGCTCGGAGAGTGCAAGCCCCACCAGCACCATGAGCGCCGCAACCGCTAGGGGCACCTTGAGGGTGACGGGCCACTGGCGGGGGTCAAGGCGCGCGATCATGGGCGTCACCCGGTGCCCGCGACGAGCGCCGCCTTTGCGGCGATGGGGTCGAAGAGGCTCGCCTCCTGCGGCGCGAAACCATCGAGCCGCAGCATGGCGAGCACCGCCTTGCCATCCTCGTCCTCGTTCATGCGCGCAAGCGCCTCCGTCAGCGCGGCGAGCGCCTGCGGGTCTGGCGGATGGCGCGGGGCAGCGATGGGCGGGAAGCCGAGCCATTCGGACCGGCGCAGGATGGCGACGCGCGACGTCAGCTCCGGCTCGATCTCCCGCATAACGTCCAGGACGTAGCCGTCCACGGAACCGGATTGGGCGAGGCCCGAGGCCACGGCACGGATCACGTTGCGATGGCCGTAGGTGAAGAAGGTGCGGGCGAAGAAGGACGGGGGCTTCAGGCCGTGCTCCGCGAGAAGCGCGCGGGTGACGAGGAAGCCGGAATTGGAATCGGGGTCCGAGAAGGCGTGGATATCGCCCTTGAGGTCCTGGAAGTCCCGTGCGTCACGGTCCCGGTCGACGATGAGGCAGGACTGATAGAGCGGCTGCCCGCGCCACAGCGGAACCGCGACCAGCTGGAGCGCGTCACGATGGGCGACGAACGGATAGCCGCAGATCCACGCGGCATCGAGCTGACCCGAGACCAGCAGCGCGGTGATCTCCTGATAGGTCCGCCGGCTGACGAGTTCGACCGGTAAGCCGGTGGCCCGCCGCAGGTAAATCTGAAGCCGGCCGAGCAGTTCGAGGTCGGAGGTCAGGAAGACGGGGGTCAGGCCAAAACGGATGATGCCGGCCGAGGCGCGCGCCAACAGGGGCACGAGCGTCGCGCCGACCATGGAAGCAGCGGCAGCAAGGACCGCCCTGCGGTCGATGCGCGAACCGGCGCCCATTTGCTAGGGCCTCCCGCTTTGTAATTCTTCTTAAATCGAAGAATAACGCGGATGGCCTGAAAGGCAAACGGGCATCCGTGTCGGCGTGAGAAACGACAATTTGCGCAGTGCCCCCGCCAGGAGGCTTGTTCTTCTGCCGTGGAATCAATTGGCGGCGCGAGGGCCACTTTCAAAGAACCCGCGCGGGATCGCGGCCGAAGCCGGCAGCCCGCACGGGCGTCTGACCTGCCTGTCAGGCCAGTGTTTCGATCGCCAGCGCGATGCCCTGGCCGCCGCCGATGCAGAGGGTAACGATGCCACGCTTGAGGCCGTCGCGCCGCATCGAATGGATGAGCCGCGTGGTCAGGATCGCCCCGCTCGCGCCGATGGGATGGCCATGGGCGATGGCCCCGCCTTCAACATTGACGACCTCTTCGGCAAGGCCGAGCTCGCGGGTAACGGCGAGGGCGATCGCCGCGAAGGCCTCGTTGATTTCCACCCGCTCGACCTCCGCGATCGTCCAGCCCGCACGCCCCAGCGCCTGGCGCACGGCTGGTACCGGACCGATGCCGAACATGCCTGGCTCCACCGCGCCGACGCCGAAGGCGACGAGCCGCGCCAGCGGCTCAAGGCCGTTCGCCGCGGCGAAATCGCGTTCGGCGAGGATCATCGCCGCGGCGCCGGTATTGAGACCGGGCGCGTTTCCGGCGGTGATGGTGCCGTCCTTACGGAAGGCCGGCTTCAGCTTGGTGAGGGATTCGATCGTGGTGTCCGGCCGATTGTGCTCGTCGCGAGCGAAGATCTCCGGCCCCTTGCGGCCCTTGATTTCGACACCGACGATCTCGGCATCGAATTTTCCGGCGGCCTGCGCCTGGGAAAAGCGCTGTTGCGAGCGCGCCGCCCAACGGTCCTGATCCTCGCGGGAGACACCACATTTGGTCACGAGGTCTTCGGTGTGCCAACCGGAATGCTCGCCCGAGAAGGCGTCGTTCAAGCCGTCGCGCAGCATGGAATCGTAGATCTGCGCATCGCCCATGCGATAGCCCCAGCGCCCGCCGCTCATGAGGTAGGGCGCGGCGTCCATGTTCTCCATGCCGCCGGCGATCGCCGCATCGGCGAAGCCCAGCCAGATCTCCTGGGCGACCGAGGCAACGGCCTGGGCGCCGGAGCCGCAGACCCGGTTCACAGTCATGGCCGGCACCTCCACCGGTACGCCGCCATGGACGGCCGCCTGGCGGGCGGGGTTCATCTTGTTGCCGGCCTGGACCACATTGCCCATGATGAGGCTCGACAGCTTGGCTGCATCGAGGCCCGAGCGACGGAGCGTCTCGCGCACGACTGTCGCACCCAGCTCGGTCGCGGGGACCGCCTTCAGAGCGCCATTATAAGTGCCGATCGCCGTGCGCACCGGCGCGCAGATGACCACGTCTCGTTTCGTCATGGACTTGGCCTTTCATGGATAACGACAGATCGCATTCGCGCGGGTGCGCGCAGCGCCTTGATGCGCCTCATGCCTTCCTTCGGATCGTCCCGTCCAATCGGGTCGCTTCCGCCACGGTGTTCGAAATCGTGCCGTACTTGCGGACGTTGGTGTGGAGCAAAGCCAGGCGCTGCTCCGTCTCGTCCGTATCGATGATCAGCTCGTAATCCACCGAGATGATCTTCGGCGGCGCGTCCTGCCGAACGGCGTGGAGCGTGACATCCACCCCGCGCAGCTCGAAATTCAGCATCGGGGTCACCCGCTCGATGCCCTTGATCATGCAGGCCGCGATGGCGGCAAGGAACAGTTCCGCCGGGTTGAAAGCATCGGCGCGCCCGCCAATGTCGGTGTCGAGGGTGATCTCGGCCTCTTTGGTGCGGGCGAGGCTGCCGTGTACGTCGATGCGCGACGCGTGAACCTTGTATTCCAGCATGGCGGCGCTCACGCCGCGAGCCAGCGGGCGAGATCGTCCGGCTTCGGCAGGCCGCCGGCGTGCACCACCTTGCCGTCGATGACGATGCCCGGCGTCGAGGCGATGCCGTATCCGGCGATCACCGCATAGTCGGTGACCTTTTCCACCGTGACGTCGAGCCCGAGCTTGGCCGCCTCATCCCGCACCATCTGCGCCGTTGCCTCGCAGCGAGAGCAGCCGGGGCCCAGCACCTTCACGTCTTTCATGGCTTTTGCCTTTCTTGTTTTAAGAAAACAGCGCGTTGAACAGGAAGCCCACGGCGAGGATGCCGATGCCGACCACGCCCACAAACACGGCAATCAGCTTGAGGCTTAGGACTTTGCGCAGGATGATCATTTCCGGCAGCGACAGGGCGATGACCGCCATCATGAAGGCGAGCACGGTGCCCAGCGCTGCCCCCTTCGCCAGCAGGGCCTCGACCACCGGGATGATGCCCGCGGCATTGGAATACATGGGAATGCCCAGCAGCACCGCAGCCGGAACCGACCACCACGCATCCCGCCCCATGATGGAGGCGAGGAGATCTTCCGGCACATAGCCGTGGATGAAGGCGCCCGCTGCGATGCCGGCGATGATCCACATCCAGACCTTGCCGACGATGTCGCGCACCGCGTCGAGGCCGGCCCTGATGCGATCCACCAGCGTCATACCGTTTGGCGGCAGCTCGACCGGACTGGCACGCACGTTGCGCACCCAGTCTTCCAGCCAGCCCTCCAGGTGCAGGCGTCCGATGACCCAGCCGGCGATAATGGCGATGGAGAGGCCGAATGCCAGATAGGTGAGCGCCACCTTCCAGCCGACCAGCGCGAACAGGAGGCCCAGCGCCACCTCGTTGACCATGGGCGCGGCGATGAGGAAGGAGAAGGTGACGCCCAGGGGCACCCCGGCGGAGACGAAGCCGACGAACAGCGGCACCGCCGAGCAGGAGCAGAAGGGCGTGACGATGCCGAGGCCGGCGGCCGCAATGTTGCCGAGCCCCTCGCGTTTTCCAGCGAGCAGGGCGCGGGTGCGCTCGGCGGAGAAGAAGCTGCGCACCACGCCCATGGCGAAGACCACCAGCGTCAGCAGCATCAGCACCTTGGGCGTGTCGTAGATGAAGAACGCGACCGCTTCAGCGAGATGGCTGCCTTGCTCCACCGGCAGGCGGGCCACTAGCCATTGGGAGAACGGCGCGAGCTGGGCATAGACCACGAACCAGAGGGCGATCGCCGCGGCCGTCACCGCCGCCCAGGTCAGTGACGATGCATCCCTCGGTGGCTTGCGCCCGGTCAATGACAGGTCGGCGCTCATGCGGCTCTCCTGTTCGATGAAGCGTCCAGGGTGGTGAGGACAGCATTGATGATGGTTGCCTGCTCGGCCGGCAGTTCGGGATTGCGACGGTAGCGCACCCATTGGGCGTCCCGCCGATCCACCACGACGCCAGCCTGCTTGAGCACCGCCATATGGCGCGACATGCGGGATTGGGTGACGCCGAGGACGCGCACGAGTTCGCAGACGCAATGCTCGTGCCCATCCCACAGGAGGTGGACCGCCGCGAGGCGGGTGGGTTCGGCCAGGGCCGACAGAAGGGTGAGGGCGGACTGCATACGCTTCTTTTACTTTAATGCGCATATGCGTTCAAGCGCATTTTATAATTAGCTTGTCACTGGGAACGCAGGGCTTCTCGAAATCAGGGGGAATTGAACCCTCACCCTCGACCTCGGAGCGGATATCTATGCTGCGGCTCGAAATAGCAATTTGAGATGGTTGCGTGCCCCCGCAACCAAAATTCAGATTGAAAATCAAAGATTTAGAGTGGGTCGCCAAGAGGCGGCCCTTTTGCGTTTCCCGCGGCGCGGATACGGCTGCGCGTGGCCACTGGCAGCGGCTCCGTCCGAACGGCGCGAAAGCGCGCGCCTGCACCTTAGGCGCAGGCTCCGCGTGCCTCGGTGGCAATCACGACGGAGGTTACGCCGGTCCGGTGCTGGATTAGGGGCCGCGGCGGCGATGGGCGGGCGAGCGCTGCTGTGCCGCATTTGATGGTATGCCGCAGGGTGGCGAGGACGTCCGCTGTGCGTCCGGACACGGCGTCATGTTCCATCTGGGGATCGAATTCCGGCGCCCTTTTCAGGGCGCTGATCGCGTGCGAAATGCGCCCATGTCGAGCGCCGCCGATCTGCGAAGGCAGGGAAGGGCCATCGCCCCGCCCCCGCCTCATGCAGAAGGCGACGGCGGCTCAGGCGGCCGCCGTCGCCCCGTCGAGCAGGCGCAGCGCGCCGATGGCGCGGGCCTCCTGCGCGATGCTGGCGCAGTCGAAGATGCCGAGGAGGCGCGCGAGCAGTGCCTCCGCCGCTTCCCGGCCCACGGCGGTGCCGGCAAGCGAGAGGAACTTCTGCTGCAGGCCTTCCGAGGAGATGCGGTTCTCCGGCATGCCGCGGGAGAAATCCACGCGCTTGCGCAGCGCGCGCCCATCCTTCAGGTGGACGGTGACGATGCCCGCATAGCGCTCCGGATAGACCGCATCCATGTCGGGATCCACCTCCACGTCCACGCGGGCAGCAAGGTCGTTGACGTCGGCCGAGGCGATGCGCTCGGGTGTGAACTGCTCCACCAATGCGGTGCCGTCGAGCAGCGCCACCGCCACGTCGTAGCGGATGCTCATCTGGGCGTTGAGCACGGTGGACTGGCGATAGGGGAAGCCGGTCTGGCGCTCTACCACCCGGCTGATGCCCACCGTGACGCGCTCCACGTCGGCGGCGGTGAAGCCGTGCTCGGCCATCAGCTCGATGGCGGCGTCCACGCTCGCGTGGTTTGAGCCGCAGCAGGAATAGGGCTTGAAGCAGACGGCCTCGGTGCGCCAGGCGGTGCCGAGCTCGCGGGTGATCTCGCCCGGGCGGGAGGCGTCCGACATGGCGGCGAGGAAGCCGCCGTCCTCGGCTTC
>JAFIHR010000058.1 GCA_017849325.1 Xanthobacter autotrophicus
CTTCAGGAAAATTACGAGCTTGACCCCGCAGCCGCTTTGGATCTGCGCGAATCTTGCAAGGGTCCCGAAAACGGATCTCCTTACGAGGACCCTCGATGCTCGATACAGTGATCATTGGCGGCGGCCTGTGCGGGGTCGCGCTGGCGCGACAGCTGTGGCAGCAGAATGTCAGCTTTGCCCTCTACGATGCGCGCGAGCGCCTGGGCGGACGCATTCTCTCCGTGCCCTGCCCCAAGAACGGTGTGACGGTCGATCTCGGCCCCACCTGGTTCTGGCCGGACACCCAGCCGCTCATCACCCAGTTGGTCGGCGACCTCGGGCTGACCTCCTTCCTGCAGCACGACGAAGGCCCGGTGCTTCACCTGCAGGAGGCGGACAAGAACGCCCAGCCGCTGCAGAACCAGGGCGTGCACGGCGGCGCGCGCCGCGTCGAAGGCGGGATGGCGAGCCTCATCACCGCGCTGATGACGGACCTGCCGGTGGCGCAGTTCCACCTCGGCCACGTGCTGACGCGCGTCCGCGACGCCGGCGACCACGTGGTGCTCACCTTCAAGGCCGCCGCCGGCGGCGGCGAGCTGCAGGTGCCGGCGCGCCACGCGGTGCTCGCCATCCCGCCGCGGCTGGTGGAGGAGACCATTTCCTTCGAGCCCGCCCTCGACGAGGCGACCCTGGAGGCCATGCGCTGCGCCGACACCTGGATGGCGGCCCAGGCCAAGGTGGTGATCACCTACGACGCGCCCCATTGGCGCAAGGAGGACAAGTCGGGCAACGCCTTCGTCACCCATGAGCAGGCCGTGGTGGGCGAGATCTTCGACGCCTGCGACGCGGCCGGCACGGCGGCGGCCCTCGGCGGCTTTCTCGCGCTCCCGCCGGATCAGCGCGACGCCTTCGAGGCCGGTCTGCCCATCCTCATGACCAGCCAGATGACCCAGGTGTTCGGCGGCACCCTCGAGGCGGGCGGCGAGATCTATTATCAGGACTGGGCGCACGAGCCCTTCACCTGCAGCAGCCGCGATCGCGCCGCGCCCGCGGCCGAGCATTCCGGCTCCGCCAACCCCATGCTGCGCCGGCCCCTGTGGGCCGGACGGCTGGAGCTTGGCGGCTCGGAGACGGCGGCCCAGGGCGCCGGCTATCTGGAAGGGGCGCTGGAGGCGGCGCGCCGCATCGACCGCTCGCTTGCCCGCGGCCGCGCCGGCCAGGCCGAGGCGCCCGAGGCCAAGGCCGGGCTGCCGGTCAACGAGGCGAGCATTGCCCGTTTCGCGAGCTGGGTGGCGCTGCAGAACGACGCCGCGTTCGACAGCTACCGCATCCGGTTGAACAAGGGCCTCGCCGCGCAGCAGCGCGAGCAGCTCACCCAGCGGGCCATGCTCGGCGCCATGGAGGAGGTCTATGAGAAGGCCCTCGGCATGCTCGCCGGCCTCGACTTCGACCTGTCCGACGTGCCGGTGGAGCAGGGCCGCTGCGCCCTCATGACCGACGTGCAGAAGCCATTCCGCAACGTGATGCAGACCCTGCTCGACGACGTGGTGGCGTTCAACCGCACCTCTTGCGCCCTTTCCAATTTCCCGGGCGAACATCATTTGTCCAAGGACTACGTGCAGACCATCCTGCGCGACATCGCGGCGGCCTGGCAGGACTTCTCCCTGGCCGCCAACCGCACGCTGCTGGCGAAGGCGAAGGAGCCGCCCCGCCCGTCGCAGCCGCAGAACGAGGAGCGCACCCCGGTCTGACGGGGTGCCCATCGCCACCAGGCTTGTCTCTCCGCCGTCCCGGGGCCTGCGCGACGCCTCCGCAGCTCCCGCGGCCCAGTGAAAGGAAAAGGTGCACTGTGAGTGAGAATCAGACGGAACAGCACGCCGAGGACGAAGGTCCGGTCGCCGACGTCGCCTATGCGATCTGCTCGATGGCCGAGATCCCGAGCCAGCGCGCCAAGGGCTTCCAGCTGGAGCGCGTCGACAGCGACGGCACCAAGAAGCCCTTCAACATCGTGGTGGTGCGCTGGGGCCGGCAGGTGTTCGGCTATGTGAACCGCTGCCCCCATGACGGCGTCAATCTCGACTGGGAGCGCCAGCAGTTCCTGGATCCCAACGGCATCCGCCTGATGTGCGGCAAGCACGGCGCGCTGTTCGAGCTGGGCACCGGCATGTGCGTGGAGGGCCCGTGCAGGGGCCGCGCCCTCCAGCCGGTTCAATTGGCCATTCTGGACAACGATATCTGCGTGGTCGGCGTCGAGCTCGCCGAAGATGTGGATGACGACGACGAGCCCAACCCCGATGAGGCCCAGGCCTGATCGGGGGTGGCTCCTCCGGGGTCGTCAGACCGGACGGTTCTCGTTCCGGTTCTTCACCGGCTCCATGACGGACAGGCCCTTGGCGAGGTCGATGACCTCGTAGTCGGCGCTGAACGCCTTGGCGGCATCAAGAACCGCATCGGTCTTACCGGCCGTGTCGAACTTCTTGATGTCGTTCTTGTCGATGTCCATCAGCTCGAGCATTTCCTTCCACACGGTGGATTCGTCGCAGGGCAGGACGAAAAAGGCGATGCCATTGATCTCGAGGCGGTACTTCGCCAGCAGGTCGATGTTGTTGCAGAACAGGAAATACTTGCCGTCGGGCGACAGCAGGCCGTCGAGGACCTTCGCCACCTGCTCGGCGAAAGCGAAGTTCTGCAGATAACCCGCCATCACCGGGATGGTGGTGCCGTCCTTGTCGGCGAAGGTGATCACCTGCTCCATCACCGTCTCCGGCGGGCGCTTCTCGTCGGCGAACTGCTCCTGGAACTCAAGGGCGATATCGCCACGGAAGCCGAAGCGGCCCGGGACCTTGGTTTCCTGCTTGAGCACTGCGTTGAGGAGGCGGCCCTCCTGGTCGAGGCGGCCAAGCGGGGTCTCAGCAATCGAAGTCATACCTTGTCTCCAGAATTGGTCCTGTGCCCGACACGCGCACCTCGGGTGTCTTCCGGCGGAGCCGGGCGGCGTCCTCATGCAAGGGCTTTGCCGCTTGTGTTGCAGCAAACCCCACAATGCCTAACCCGTCGCAGCCGACTGCGTAAGACAGCGGCGCCGCAGCGCGTCCGCGGGGCCTCGGGGCCGCTGGTGGACGCCCGCAAGGGCCTTTTGCGATCCGCGCCAACGGGGTCCGGCGCCTGTTCCCGTGCTGCCCGCGAAAGCGCCGCTCATTTTGTGGGCAAGAGGTTCCGCGGGCCGGAAATCCGCATGGGAACTGGCGTGTCCGAAAGCCAACACTCGTCGCAAAGGTAACAGCTAGAGGCAGGAAGTTTGATGCAAATCAAATATTTGGCGTCTGGCATAGGTCTTGCGACACCGAGCCTCGAAAGCGTCATGCGGTTTCTCTGTGGAGAAGGCTGAAGATGATTAACCTGACTGAGAGCGCCGTCGAGGCGGTGCGTAGCGCGATCGAAGGGTCCGACTCCCCCGTGGGTGGGCTCCGCATCATGGTCGAGACCGGCGGCTGCGCCGGCAACCAGTACATGATGGGCCTCGTGGGCGAGCCCGACCCCGATGACACGGTGATCGAGCGCGAGGGCGTGAAGGTCTTCGTGGACATGAAGAGCCACGAGCTGCTGGCCGGGACCACCATCGACTATGTGGTCGCCCTCGAAGGCTCGGGCTTCACCTTCGACAACCCCAACGCCTCCTCGAGCTGCTCCTGCGGCAAGTCGTTCAGCGCCTGACACGCGGCGCCGGAGGCCGGTGAAGCGGCCCGATGGCGTGCCTCTCGGGAGTTGGTGACGGATTTGTCCCGCGTCATGCGGGCCTCACACGACAAAGGACAAGATGATGTTGGCCGATACTGAGCAGCAGAAGGAATCCGGGGCCCCGGAAGCGGAAACCGATCGCGTCGCCATTATCCGCGCCGCCATCGAGGAGATCCGGCCGAACCTGAAGCGCGACGGCGGCGACTGCGAGCTTCTCGAGGTGGACGGCAACAAGGTGATGGTGAAGCTCACCGGGGCCTGCGTCTTCTGCAGCCTCGCCAGCGCCACCCTGGAAGGCATTCAGTCCAAGATCGTGGAGCGGCTGGGCGAGCTGGTGCGCCTCGTGCCGGTGGCCGCCAACCTGAAGCCGATGGCGCAGCTCAAGCCCCTGAAGGCGGCTCCCGCGCCGGCTCCGGCGGCTGCCGCGACCGACGGGCAGTGACCCGTCGGTGATCTCATTCTGGGTGATCTCGGGGCTGTGATCTCCAGGTTTCGGACCTGACGAGGAGGGTAGTCGTGCGCCCGGTCTATTTCGACAACAATGCGACGACGCGGACCGACCCGGCGGTTGTCGACGCCATGCTGCCGTTCTTTTCCGACCAGTTCGGCAACGCCTCGTCCACCCATGCCTTCGGCGAGTCCGTCGCCGAGTCGCTCAAGCAGGCGCGCAAGAGCGTGGCCGCGCTGATCGGCGCCGCGGCGGACCATGAGGTGATCTTCACCTCGGGCGGCACGGAATCCGACAATGCCGCCATCATGTCGGCGCTGGAGGCGGCGCTCGACGCCGGCGACGGTCGCAACGCGATCATCACCACCCGCGTCGAGCACCAGGCGATCCTGTCCCTGGTGGCGCATCTCGAGAAGACCCGCGGCATCACGGTTCACATGATCGGCGTGGACGACAGGGGCCGGCTCGACATGGAGGCCTATGAGAAGGCGCTCGGGCCGAAGACCGCGGTCGTCTCCATCATGTGGGCCAACAACGAGACCGGAACCCTGTTCCCGGTGCCGGAGCTCGCCAAGATGGCCAAGGCCGCCGGCGCGGTGTTCCACACCGATGCGGTGCAGGCGGCGGGCAAGATCCCGCTGGAGGTGAAGGCCACCGACATCGACATGCTGTCGCTTTCCGGCCACAAGCTGCACGGGCCCAAGGGCATCGGCGTGCTCTATGTGAGGAAGGGCGTCAAGTTCCGCCCGCTGATCCGCGGCGGCCACCAGGAGCGGGGGCGGCGCGGCGGCACCGAGAACGTGCCGGCCATCATCGGCCTCGGCAAGGCGGCGGAGCTGGCGCTGGCCAACATGGAGGAGGAGCGCACCCGCGTGCGCGAGCTGCGCGACCGCCTGGAGCAGGGCGTGCTGCAGCAGATCGACCATTGCGCGGTCTCCGGCGACAC
>JAFIHR010000363.1 GCA_017849325.1 Xanthobacter autotrophicus
GGGGCCGGGCCAGGGACGAGGCGCGCCTTGCGGCTTCGTCGCGCGGCCAGACGCCTCACGCCGCGTTGGCGGATTCGGCCTTCATCTGTTCCAGGTCCTCGGGGGTGAGGCGGAAGATGCCGCGGCCGCCGGCCAGCGCCTGGTAATCCAGGCTCTTGTGCAGGCTGAGGAAGTTGAACCAGTCCTGCGGGGTCAGGTGCGACGGGCGCTCGCTGATCTCGACGACCGTGCCATTGGGCGCAAAACGCGCGTGAATCAGAACCTTGTCACTCATCATTATTCTCCATCTGCAGCACATCCCAAGTCCAAGGAGCCCTCGATACTTGGGAGATCACTTGTTCATGGGGAGCATGCCCAGACTTCTTTCTTGGGGAACGGTGCCGATCGCATCCGACCGGCACGGTTCTCAAAGCCCGGAAAATTCGCCCAGGAGTTCCACCTTGACGTTCTCGGTGCCGAGAACGGTCACGTAGCAGGCCAGCCGGGACTTGGAGCCCACGCCGACGATGGTATCGAGAATCTCGTTTTCTTCACGGCTCGTCTTGGAGAGGCCCTTCTTGCCCTCCTGGACGAAGACGTGGCAGTCGGCGCCGCCCTTGGCGGCATCGCACTTGGGCAGCGCGCCGGGAAGCGCGGCGCGGATGGCTTCGAGAAGGGTCACACCTTCATTCACTTCTACGGTCTTTTCGCCAGGCATGACCGTCACGGTAACCGACATAAATAGCTCCTTAGACTTAGGCTTTACTTGGTTGAACGAAACAAGCGAAATCAGTAGATGGCGGCGCCCGCCCCCACGTTGATCGACGCGTCCTTCATCGTGGCGACGATGAATTCGATCTGGTCGTCGGTCAGGTGGGAGTGGAAGGGGAGCGCCACCGCCCGGTCGGCCACCTTCTCGGTGACCAGATAATCGCCGCGGCGATAGCCGAGGTCGAAATAATGCCGCTGCAAGTGGAGCGGCTGGCAATAGGCCGCGGCCTCCACCTTCTCCACGAACAGGTCTTCCACGATGGCGTCACGGCTCGACTTGGAGAAGCGCGTGCCGAGATGCACCAGATAGAGGAACCAGTTCACCTCGGTGACATCCGGGCCGATATAGGGGTCCTTGATGCCCTCGAACGAGGAGATGTGCATGAAATAGAGCTGCTCGGTCAGCCGGCGCCGCTCCAGGATCTCCTCGATCCGCTTGAGCTGGGCGAGGCCGAGGGCGGCGGTGAGGTCGCTCATGGTGGCGTGGTAGGCCGGGCTCATGCTGACCACCACGGAGGCGCGCTCCTCCAGCCGGTGGAAGCGATGCCGGCGCAGGGCCACCACCACGTCGATGTCGTCGGTCACCACCATGCCGCCTTCGCCGCAGGTGAGCGGCGACGGCTGGGAGAAGTCGAACACCGAGGTATCGCCGAAGGAGCCGACGATCTGGTCCTTGTACTTCGAGCCGATGGCTTCGCTGGAATCCTCGAGGAGCACCAGATTGTGCTTCTTCGCCAGCTCCCGCAGAGGGCCCCAGGCGGCCGGATGCCCATTGTTGTTGCAGGCGAGGATGGCTTTGGTGCGCTCGGTGATGCGCGCCTCTGCCTTTTCCGGCACCATCGTGCCTGCCCAATAATCAATATCGCAGAAAACCGGGCGCGCGCCGACGATGCTGATGGCGTGGGCAAGCTCGCGGAAGGAATAGGGCGTGGCGATCACCTCGTCGCCCGGGCCGATGCCATAGGCGGTCAGCGTGAGCACCAGGCCGACGGTGCCGGAGGGAACGGCCACCGCATATTTCCGGCCCACATATTCCGCGAAGGCGGCCTCGAAGGCTTCCACCACCGAGCCGCTGGAGATGCGCGGGCTGCGCATCACCGCGTCCACCGCCTCCAGCTCCGCGAGGGTCACGTCGGGGTCGGAGAGCGGAACGAAGGTGCTTTCGGCCGGGGCTTCCTCGGTGTCGAGATCAAGGTCGAGACCGAGGTCGAGATCGTCCTCGAACATATCGGGATCGCTCATGAGGCGGCGCTCCGCTTGGCGAGGATGATGCCCGTGGCGGCGGCTGGATCGCTGGTGATGTGGCTGCAGTGATCGGCGCTGTCGAGCAGGTGAATGTCGTAGGCGGCGAAGGTGCAGAAGGGCTCCTCGGTCACGTCGGAGGCATCGCACCGGGTCCAGGACAGGTTCGGAAAGCGCTGGCGCAGCGCGGCGAACACGCCGGCATCTTCCGGCGCGGACAGCATCTTATTGATTTCGTTCAGGTCTTCTTCGCTCACCGCCATGGTACGCGCTCCATAGTGTTCGGCTCTCGACCGCTCCCTTGCAGGATCATTGCCAGAACTCGCGGCCTTCATCGGTATTCAGCTCGTTCAACAGATCGAAGATGCGGTCGTAGGTACTATGGAGTTCCCATTCCTTAAGGTCATGATTGCGCCGGAACAGCAGCCAGTTGGCGGCCTCCGGCTCGTACATGATCAGCGCAATATCGACGACGCCGCCCTCGGGATCGATGTTCCGGGAGCAGCAGGCACTCTCGACGCGGTAGCCGCCCGTCACGGGGACGACCACCGGCGACACATAGCGATACCTCTTACGCCCCTTCATGGCGCGCTCGATCCGCTTGCGATCGAGATCGTTGGGGTGGGTTGCCACCCGGGTCACGCTCTCGTTCAGGGCCACTGACCGCATCGCGCGCGTCCTTCAGAGCGGGGTGATCTCTTCTTCGAGGCAGCCCACCACCAGGTTCTCGGCGAACTCCACCAGATAGATGGGCGTGTTGGTCTCGGTGTGCGTTCCCACCTGGACGATCTCGCCGGTGGTGCCTTCGCCGACAAGGAGGGCTTCCGCCGGCTTGTCGGGAAAGGTGCCGTCGTTGACGAGATCGATCAGGGTCTTCACACGCATGCCCCACTCATATTTGGGCACTCGGGGTTCGAAGATCACGTGGGGGTTCCTCCAGGCAGGGGCAGGTCGTCCTCTTCGCCGCGGGGAATGCAGGGCTCAAGCTCCTTGCGCTTCATGCCCACGCGGTTTCCGCTTTCAGTGAATTCGACGCCGTAAATATAGAACTGCTGCAAAAAGGTGCCGATGCTCACCACATAGCCAATCTCGCCCTTCTTGGCGAGGACTTCGCCGATCTCCTTGCCAGCGTAGGTGCCATCGTTGCGGATGACGCGCTTGGCCTTGACCTTTTCGCCGAAGTTGAAATACGGGGGGTTTTCGATCTCAACAACGTCGCTATCGCGAACAATATTGCTCATAGCGGCATCTCCTTGAGCTGCTCTTGAGGCGCCGCCTGGCGGGAGCGGGCCATCTCACGGACGAATTCATCGCTGTCGTCGGCGAGGGCGGAGATCTGGGAGACAGAAATCCGGCTCGCAACTTCGTAGCGAATCCGCCAATCGGGATCCTCGCGCATGCGCGAGAGAAGATCGGGCGGCAGGCGCTGGGCCACCTCCAGACGCACCACCTCGGCGGGGTCGTCGGACATGCGGAGCAGCCACTCCTGCGGCAGGCGCTTCGCCACCACCCGGCGCACCTCCGGCTCCTCGTCCTCCATCAGGCGGGCGAGCAGGGGCGGGGCGACCCGGCGGGCCACCACGAGGCGCACGTAATAGTCGGGGTCGGCCATCATCGGCACCAGCTCGGTGTCGTCGAGAAGCGACACGATGCGGATGCGCACCTCCCGATGGGGATCGGTGCGCAGTCGCAGGATGTGCTTCTTGGGCAGGCGCCGCGCCGCGTTCCAGCGCACCGTCTCCTCGGGGTCGTCGAGCAGCGGCGGCAGCACGAACACGTCGGCATGCTTGGCGGCGATGGCGCGCACCTCGAAATGGGGGTGCGCCACATAGGCATTGGCGAGGTTGGGATTCCAGTTGAAGAAGCGGTCGATCCGGCGGGCGTAGCGATCCTGGACGCAGGCGCGCTTCAGCGCGCAGCGTCCGGCCTCGGCCAGTTCGTGGTGAGCGCAGGACGAACACGCGATGTCTTCGCCCAGCCAATCCTTGGCTTCGTCGATGTCATCAGTCATCATCTTCCTGCCCTGCCCGTTCCAGTATGTCGAGCAACAACCGTGCATTGACCTTGTCGCTCGGATCCAGCTCCAGCAGCTTGTCGACTGCGACCCGTCCTTCATCCAAATTGCCGAGGCGCATCTGCAGATAGGCATAGCCCTTCAGCGTGAAGAGAAAAAACCGCGGCATCAGCCGGTCGTAGCGGGAAAACTCGGCATCGGTCCGCCGGACGTCCCGCCAGTCGGCCGGGAGATTGGTTTCCCGCTGCGCCTTCCTCAGGCACCGGTTGGCGATCTCCAGGCACTCGCTCAGCCGGCCCTTGTAAAAATAGAAGCGGTAGAACCCGATCAGCACCGCGGCGTGGTCCGGAGCGTACCGCTCGGCCTGCCGCAGGTGCTCCTCGGCCACCTCGTCCTGCTGGTAGGCGAGGCCCGCTTCCCACAGGTGCTCCTGCGCCTCCGGCGGGAGTCCCCCGCCCATGACGGCGCTCGCAAGGAGCGCTTCCGGTGTGAGGTCGTCCGTTTCGTCTTCGACCGTGTCCGCCCGCGCCATCGTCTGGTCCGTCGCCCTCACTGCAGCGCCGATGCGCCGTGCTGGCACGCGGAAGCCTTCGGGTCGTGGAACACGAGGCCGGTCTGGGCGGCGCTGTCGGCGAAATCCACCGTCACGCCTTCCAGCAGAACCTTGCTTTCGGCGGGCACGAACAGCGTGAGGCCGTCGCACGCCACCACCTCATCTCCGGCCAGCGGCGCGGGGCGCACGCTGATTTCCGCCGAGAGCCCGGAGCAGCCGCCGGGGCTGACCGACAGGCGGAAGCCGGAGGTGGGGCCGCCGTCCGCGAGGAGCATCAAGCGAATGAATTTCTTCGCGGCAGGCGTGATGGTGAAAGTCATCGAACCCCTCAGGCCGGCGGCTGATAACGCGGATAGGCAGTATCGATGATGCAGGTGTCGTCCACCGGGCAAACGGCGGCGCACTGCGGGGCGTCGAAATGTCCGATGCACTCGGTGCACTTCTTCGGATCGATCACGAACGTCCCATTCTTCTCCGAAATGGCCATGTTGGGGCATTCGGGCTCGCAGGCCGAGCAGCTCGTGCACTGCGATGCGACGATCTTCAACGTCATGGAAGGCTCCTAAATCTTGGACCGGACCCGGTCGGTCTCCGAGGAGACCGACCGGGAAGGCTTTCACCGGATCGCGGAGGCCGATCAGGCCGCGCTGGTGAGCGCGCCCTGGCGGATCTCGGCGTCACCGCGCGCGGTGTGCTCGAGCTCGCCGCTCTTCACCTTGGCGAGGTAATCCTTGAACCAGGTGATGGCGGACTTCTCGATGAACTCGTGGGCATAGCCGTCCACGGGCTCGATGCCGGCCTTGATCAGGTCGTTCTTCGGGCAACCGCCGATCTTGGCCACGAACACCGCATGGCAGTCGTTGATGGCGCGGATGATGGTCTCGAGGCTGTCCTCCTCGCCGTAGCCGCCCTGGCAGTACAGGTCGACGCGGCGATGGCCGACGAACTTCGCACCGGCCGTGGAGAGCTCCCACACCTGGAACTCCTTGGCGTGGCCGAAGTGCTCGTTGATCAGGCCCGAGCCCTTGGTGGCGACGGCGACGAGGAGCTTGATGTCGCTCTGCTCGCCGGCGAGGCTCTCGAGCTCCATCTGCTTGGCTTCCGCCTTGGCGACGCGCTCTTCCTCGACCATGGCCTGGTAGGCCTTGCGGCTGTCGAGGTCGTAGTTGACCTCCATGGCCATGATCTTGTCGGTGGTGAACTCCGCGGAGCGGTCCTCACCGAGCAGGCCGACGGCGTCAGCGCGGCACTGACGGCAGTGGCGCATCATGTTCATCTCGCCTTCGCACTCGTCCTGGAGCGACTTGAGCTCCTGGGCGGTCGGGCCGCGCTGGCCGTTGAGGCCGAACACGGTGCCGTGCTCCGGGGAGGAGATGAGCGGCATGATGTTGTGGAGGAACGCGCCGCGGGACTTCACGGCCCGGTTCACTTCCACGAGGTGCTTGTCGTTGATGCCGGGGATCATCACCGAGTTCACCTTGCAGAGGATGCCACGCTCGGTGAGCATCTCGAGGCCCTGCATCTGGCGGTCGGTGAGGATCTTGGCGGCCTCATAGCCGGTGTAGCGCTTGTGCTTCCAGAACACCCACGGATAGATCTTCGCGCCGACCTCGGGATCCACCATGTTGATGGTGATGGTGACGTGGTCGACGTTGAAGCCGGCGATGGTGTCCACGTGGTCGGGCAGGGCCAGGCCGTTGGTGGACAGGCAGAGCTTGATGTCCGGCGCGGTGCGGGCGATCAGCTCGAAGGTCTTGAAGGTCTTCTCGGGGTTGGCGAGCGGGTCGCCCGGGCCGGCGATGCCGAGCACGGTCATCTGCGGGATGGTGGAGGCAACGGCCAGCACCTTCTTGGCAGCCTGCTCGGGGGTCAGCTTCTCGGACACCACGCCGGGGCGGGACTCGTTCGCGCAGTCGTACTTACGATTGCAGTAGTTGCACTGGATGTTGCAGGCCGGGGCAACGGCAACGTGCATGCGGGCGTAGTGGTGGTGGGCTTCTTCGCTGTAGCAGGGATGGTTCTTCACCTTCTCCCAGATCTCGGTGGGCAGGTCGCCCTGGCCGGCGGACGAACCGCAGCTCGCCTTGCCCGAACCGCCGGAGGTGCCGCAGCCCTGATGCTCGGCCTTGGTCTGCATGATCTCGGCCAACTTGTCGGACATTCCCACGGCGTCCGCCGCGTTTTCTGTCACCGCGTCCATGTGTGTGCTCCTCGCTGTGCAGCAGGATCCGTAATCCTACGTAGGTCCCAGCAACGACCGTGCCACCCGACCGGGATGCCGAAATCTTCCATATGATTCAATCAATTGGGAGATTTTGTCGGCTGTCGCTTTGACAACATCGCCCGGCGCCCGAGGGAGACATGTTGGAAATGTTACACCTTCCGGCGGCGCGCGATCCGTAGGGGA
>JAFIHR010000364.1 GCA_017849325.1 Xanthobacter autotrophicus
CAGCCGGTCCGAGGTGGGGCGGGTGGCGCTGGAGGAGGGGCCCTTCAGGGTGCGCCCCTTGAGTCGCCCGCCGACGATTCGCATCAGCGCACCCGGTCAGCGCTTGCCGCGCGATCCGCCGGGACGCGGGCCGGACGGGCGCGGTCCGGAGGAGCCGGGACCGGACGGGCGCTTGCTACCGGGCGCGCCGGCGCGCGGCGGCCGGCCCGAGGCTTTCCCTTCGGCGCTCCCGCCAAGACGGCCCTTTCCAAGACCGCCCTTGCCCGCGCCGCCTTTGCTGAAGCCGCCGGGCCGCGATGCGCGGCCTTCCTCGCCACCGAACGACCGCCCGCGCCCGGCGCCGGCGCCCTCGCCGCCCGAATGGGGCCGGGGCCGGCCCTTGGAGCCGGCCGGCTTGCCAGAGCGCTCGGCGTAGCCGGACTCCGGCCTCCCGTCCTGCCCGCCGCCACGGCCGAAACGCCCGCCGGCGGGACCGTCGCGACCCTCGCCGCGTTCCGCGCGGGGCCGGAAGGGGCGGCCCTCGGCATCCGGCGCGGGACGCCGGCGCGGGGGGCGCTCGGATGCCGATCGAACCTCATCCGACCGTGCGGCGCGCGAGGGAGATCGGGGTGCCTCGCCCTGGGGGCCGGCGGACCGGGGCGCGCGGGAGCGCCGGTTGTCCTCAGTGCCCGCGCGGTCATCCGGGTAGGGGCGGGGGGCGCGGCCGTGCCATCCCTCGTCGCCGCCGGCCCGCGCCGGCGCGCCGCTGCGGCTGCCCGAAGGCCTGCCGGAGCGCTCGCCGGTCTTGCGGCCGAACCGCTCGCCCCGTGGCCGCTCCTCGAATGCCCCGAAGTCCGCGCCGTCGCGTTCGCGATGCCCGGAACGCCCGGGAGCAGAGCCGCGCGGGCCGCCTCGCCCGGCGCCCGACGGCCGGCCTTCCGCAGCCCGGCCGGGTCGGCCCCTGCCGTCGCGTGGTGCCCTGTCGTCACGGGCGGGGTCGGTCTCCGACGCCCGCGATGCGACCACCCGCTCCACCTTCACCGTGCGCCCCCGGCGGTCCGCGACCGTCCCGCGGCTTTCCAGCTCGTGTTCTTCCTGGATGCGCCGGCGGGGGCGGCGGGCGGGGGCGCCGGAGAAGTCGTCCGCCTCCGCCGGGCTCGCGGCCGAAGCGCCGCGGCCGCCGCGGGCCGTGGGCGCCTTGCGGGCCGGCTCGGCCTTCGCCACGCTCCGGCTGGCGGCGCTGCGGGCGGCGGCGAGGCGGCGGGCCGGCGGCTCCTCCTCCTCGTCCATCTCGTGCTCCACCAGCGGTCCGGTGAAATCGGCGCCGGACGCGCGGGCGAGGTCGGCGCCGATCTGGTCGCGCAGCACGCGGGTGCGAACCTCCTCGATGCCGCCCTCCGGGATCTCACCGAGCTGGAACGGGCCGTAGGAGGTCCGGATCAGCCGGTTCACCTGGAGGCCCAGCGCGCCGAGCACGTTGCGCACCTCCCGGTTCTTGCCTTCGCGCAGCGCCACGGTGATCCAGGCGTTGGCCCCCTGCACCCGGTCCAGCACGGCTTCGATGGGGCCGTATTCCACCCCGCCCACGTTGATGCCCTGGAGCAGGGTATCGAGCTTCGCCTGGTCGATCTGCCCGTTGGCGCGCACCCGGTAGCGGCGCAGCCATCCGGTTTCCGGCAGCTCCAGCACCCGGGCGAGCCCGCCGTCGTTGGTGAGGAGCAGGAGCCCTTCCGAATTGAGGTCGAGCCGGCCCACGCTCACGAGCCGCGGCAGGCCCTTGGGCAGGATCTCGAACAGGGTGGTGCGCCCCTCGGGGTCCTTGTTGGTGGTCACCACGCCCTTGGGCTTGTGGTAGAGATAAAGGCGGGTGCGCTCGCGTTCCGGGAGCGGCGCGCCGTCCACGGTGATGACGTCCTGGGCGGTGACGGTGAGGGCAGGGCTCTCCAGCACCGTGCCGTTGACCGCCACGCGGCCGGCGAGGATCCATTCCTCGATCTCGCGGCGCGAGGCGAGGCCGGCGCGGGCGATCACCTTCGCGACGCGCTCGGCCTCCTTCGCGGGAGCGGGCGGGAGGGCGCGTTTTTCACGCGGAACCTTGTTCTTGTCCTTGCGGGGCGGAGATGTGCGCGGCATGGGTGGGGCAGTAGCACACCGGCCGCGTCGAGACGAGCGGGGGAAGGACGGGTTTTACGTGTCGGGCACCTTCATGCAGATGGCCCTCAACGAGGCGCGGGCCGCAGCCGAGCGCGGCGAGGTGCCGGTGGGCGCCGTGCTGGTGCGCGGCAACGAGCTGATCGCCCGGGCCGGCAACCGCACCCGCGAATACAACGATCCCACCGCCCATGCGGAGGTGCTGGTGCTGCGCGCCGGCGGCTCGCTCATGAAATCGGAGCGGCTGCTCGCCTGCGATCTCTACGTGACGCTGGAGCCCTGCGCCATGTGCGCGGCGGCGATGTCGTTCGCGCGCATCCGCCGGCTCTATTTCGGCGCCTATGACCCGAAGGGCGGGGCGGTGGAGCACGGGCCGCGCTTCTTCTCGCAGCCCACCTGCCACCATGCCCCCGAAGTCTACGGCGGCATCGCCGAGCGCCAGGCGGCCGAGGTGCTGCGGGATTTCTTCAGGGAGCGGCGGTGAAGCTTCAGGGGCAGCGCTGGAGCGGGCCGTTCCAGCCGTCCTTGTTCATGCGGTAGGAGAGCTGTCCCTTGGCCAGCCGCGCGGTGACGGTGGTGGCCTCCGGCTCCTCGTTGAAATGGCAGGTGCCGCGCCAGGTGACGGTATTGCCGGTGCGCGCGACGGTCTTGAAATCGCAGTAGAAATCCTCGCCGGAGAAGCCCATGGGCTCGACCACCACGGTGGAGAGCGGGCGCCCGCAGCGCCCCGGCGTGGCCCAGGTTCCGACGATGGACTCCGCCGCCTGGGCCGGCGCGACGGCGCCCTGCGCAAAGGCGCCCGCCAGGAGCATCGCCAGAGCGAATGCGAGGCCTACGGTCCCGCGGCGTGCCTTAATCCGCCCCATCACCCACTCCCGTTCGATCCTTCGGCCCCTCAGGCGGGGGCGAGAAACGGCGTCACCGCTTCGAGCACCTGATGCGGCGCTTCCTCGCAGACGAAATGGCCGGCGTTCACCGCCTGGCCGGTGATCTTGGGCGCCAGCGCCTGCCAGGCCTCCAGCGGGCTCGCCCCCCGGCTCGGGATGCCCGCCTCGCCCCACACCGCGAAGGTGGGGCACAGCAGGGTGCGCGCCGCCGCGATGTCGGCCTCGTCGTGGGCGAGGTCCACCGTGGCGCCGGCGCGGTAATCCTCGCAGAAGGCGCGGATGTGGTCGGGCGAGGCGAAGGCGGCGCGGTAATGGTTCAGCGCGCGGGGGTCGAAGGCGGAGAGGTCCTTCGCCGCCGTCCAGCTCCCCAGCGTCCAGTCGAGATAGAAGCCGGGATGCCCGCCGATGAGCTTCTCCGGCAGCGGGTGGGGCTGGGCGAGGAAGGCCCAGTGATAGACCTGCAGCGCCCGCGCCCGGTCCATGCGGTGCCACATGGCGTAGGTCGGCACGATGTCGAGCACGACGAGCCGGTCCACCCGGCCGGGATGGTCGAGGGCGAGGCGGTAGCCCACGCGGGCGCCGCGATCATGGCCCATCAGGTCGAAATGGATGAAGCCGAGGCCTTCCATCAGCTCCACCAAGGCGGCGGCCATGGCGCGCTTGGTGTAGGGCGTGTGGTCCGCTTCCGGAACGGGGGCCGCGCTCCAGCCGTAGCCGGGCAGGTCGGGGATGATGAGGGTGTGGGTCTCGGCGAGCTTCGGCGCCACCTTGTGCCACATCACGTTGGTCTGGGGATAGCCGTGCAGCAGCAGGAGCGCCGGTCCGCTGCCGCCCTGCCGCAGGAAGATGCGCCCCGCTGCGGTGTCCGCATAATGGGAGGCGAAGCCGGGATAGAGATCGGCAAGATCGGGCATGGCGTCCTCCTTGGCCGGGATGGGCCTATTTCGCCTCCAGCACCGCCGTGCATTCCGGCGGCAGGTCCGCCAGGGTGAGCGGCGGCTTGGGCGGGCGCGGCTTCTTCGGCGGCGGCTCGGGCTTGGGATGCAGCACCGCGTCGGAGAACCACCAGTCGAGCTCGGCGCCGCAGCCCTCGGTCGTCTCGGGCGGCGCCTGGGGGCGGCAATGGGGGCTGTCCTTGGGGCAGGCGAGGCGGATGTGCATGTGGTAGTCGTGCCCCCAATAGGGGCGCACCTTGTGCAGCCACGAGCGGTCGCCGGTGGCATCGCGGCACAGCGCCTTCTTGATGGCGGCATTCACCAGCACCCGCTCCACCTCGGGGTCCTGGGCAGCGGCGCGCACTACCTTCCAATGGTCGGGGCGCCACACGGCGGGGTCGATGTCGAGCCGGTCGGGCCGCACCATCATGGTGGCGGAGAGCTGCTCGCGCTCCTCGCGGCTGAGTTCGTGGTCGGGTTCCGGCGTCAGCCAGACGTCGGCGTCGAGACCGAGCTGGTGCGAGGCGTGGCCGGTGACCATGGGCCCGCCGCGCGGCTGGGACATGTCGCCCACAAGGATGCCGTTCCAGCCGGAGACCGTCGGCACCTTGGCGGCGAAGCGCTCGAGGAAGGCGATGAGCGCGGGATGGCCCCAGTTGCGGTTGCGCGACAGGCGCATGGCCTGCCACGTCGGCCCGTTCACCGGCAGCGCCACGCCGCCGGCAAGGCAGCCCTTGGAATAGAAGCCGATGGAGCGCGCCGCCAGGGGTGCCGGTCCGTCCACGTGGCCGAACAGCTGCTTGGCGGGCGCCTTGGCAAGCGCCTTGCCGGTCGGAAGCGGGGGAGCAGGCGGGCGCGGATTGGTGGTCCCCACCGCCTGGGCATGGGCCGGCGCCGACACTCCAGGGCCCACTCCGCACGCCACGAGGGCGACGAGGCCGAGACAGGCGGCGATGGCGCGGCGCATCAGCTCACTCCCTTCGGTGTCAGCACGACGAAGCCCTCGCCGCTGCGCGTGCCCGGATGGGCCGGCAGGTCGGTGATGAGCAAAGTGGAGCCCGGCACCACCAGGGCCGCCAC
Source organism: Xanthobacter autotrophicus (assembly GCA_017849325.1). Taxonomy (GTDB): domain Bacteria; phylum Pseudomonadota; class Alphaproteobacteria; order Rhizobiales; family Xanthobacteraceae; genus Xanthobacter; species Xanthobacter autotrophicus_B. Next base: position 5,033 of record JAFIHR010000364.1, read on the forward strand.
CTGCCGGTTGATGGACGGATCGATGGCGATGCGGGTCAGCGCCATCTGCGCCTCGCCGAGGGGCGCGCGCTTGCCGTCCACCACGCCTTCATAGGAGATGGCGCTCCAGCGCGGGGTCCCGCTGACGGCATGGAGCACATAGACCACATTGCCTAGGGGCAGGTCCGGATTGGCAATGGCAATGGGGCCAGCGAGCACCATCTGCCCACCCCTCAGCACGGTGATGGCCTTGTCGGCCCCGCTCGCCACCAGGGCGACCGGCTCGGCTGGTCCCGTACCCGGGGCACCGGAGCCCACCGCGTCCACCGCGAGCTGCTGCTCCAGTCCCTCGCTCATGAGCAGCCCCGGGTGGAGCACATCCTCGGGCGCCGAGTGGCTGTCGGCGATGATCACCGGCGTGCCGTTATGGGTGACGGTGAACAGGAGCTTGGCGAATTCCAGCGGCAGGTGCACGCAGCCGTGGGACGAGGGATAGCCCGGCAGCCCGCCCGCATGCAGCGCCACGCCACCCCAGGTGAGGCGCTCAGTGAACGGCATGGAGGCGTTGTTGTAGATGGAGGAATGGTGGTCCGCATCCTTCTGCAGGATGGTGAACACCCCGGTGGGGGTATCGTGCCCGGATTTCCCCGAGGATACCGTGGTGGCGCCGATGCGGATGCCGTTGCGGTACACATAGGCCCGCTGGTCGGTGAGGTTGACCACGATGGCCACGAACCCCTCCGGCGCGCGCTCCGGATACCAGACATACTGGCCGGGCTTCAGCGCCCCGATGGCCAAGAGGTCGGGGTCGTCGGTCGCCCTCGCGGGAACCAGCGCGTCGAGCGCCACGCCGCAGGCGAGCGCGCCGGTGAGCTTCAGGGCGGTGCGCCGGTCGAGGAGAGAGGTCAACGCCATTGCGAGGTCCTTTTGCGAATCACCTCATCGATACCGCCCGGCACGTTAAGGCCGGATTGCCGCCGCCTCAATCGGTGTAGGGATTATCCTTCTGCCTCAAGGTGATGCGGATCGGCACGCCGGGCAGGTCGAAGGTCTCGCGCAACCCGTTGGCGAGGTAGCGCAGATAGCTCTCCGGCAAAGCATCCGCCCGCGAGCAGAACAGCACGAAGGACGGCGGGCGCGCCTTGGGCTGGGTCATGTAGCGCAGCTTGACCCTTTTGCCCGACACCGCCGGCGGCGGATGGGCCGAGATCACGTCCTGCAGGAAGCGGTTGAGCGGGTGGGTGGCGACGCGCTTGTTCCAGCGCTTGTGGGCCAGCAGGATCGCCGCCACCAGCTTGTCGAGCCCGCGCCCGGTGAGGCCGGAGAGGGGCACCACCGGCACGCCGCGGATCTGCGGCAGCAGGTGGTCCACCTCCTCGCGCAGCTTGGTGGCGAGGCCGCCGCGGTCGATGAGGTCGGCCTTGTTGTAGCCGATGAC
>JAFIHR010000365.1 GCA_017849325.1 Xanthobacter autotrophicus
ATGCCGCCCTCGTCCTGCAGCGCGGCGTTCACCGCCACGGCAAGCCCTCCGGCGGCGTTCCGCCGGCCCTTCTGGGGAACGGCAACCCGATTCGACACGACGACAAGACGGGACACAGCAAACCTCCTTTCAGAGCGTTTCACCGTGTGGTCCGGCCCACCCGCGGCAGGCCGGACCACACGGGTCCGGCTCCTTGATGACTGGTGCCGCCTGTCCGGCGGTCTTGTTCTCGGGCGCCGGGCGGAAGGCCCCGTGGGGCCCCGGCCCGGCCGTTTCAGGCTCAGGCTTTGCCGAGGACGAGGGCGCCGAGCAGCTCCCTAACCTCGGTGGGGTCGGGCAACACCGCGTCCGCGCCCGCTGCCGGGCGGCCCACCGACACCGCCAGCCCGCCATGGGCCGCGACGACGGGAAAGGCCGCTTCATCGGTCACGTCGTCGCCGATGAAGACGGGCGCGCGGCCACGGAACGGCGCATGGGCCAGGAAGGCTGCGACGGCGGTTCCCTTGTCGTGGCCGTTGGCCTTCACCTCGAGCAGGAAATGCCCCGGCAGTACGGCCAGGTGCGCGGCATGCGGCGCGACGATCTCGGCCACCGCCGCGCCGAGGGCATCGCCGATGGCCGGCGTGCCGCGGTAATGGAGGGCGATGGCGGCGCCCTTGTCCTCGATATGCAGGTGCGGGAAGGCGGCGCAGAGCTCGAGCAGCCGGGCGCGGACCGCATCGTCGATGGGCCCGGCGTGGTGCTGCAGCTCGTCCCTGGCGGCGAGGCGGATCTCGGCTCCGTGGATTCCGGCCGCCGGCAGGCGCAGCGGCGCGAACAGGGTATCGAGGGTGGCGAGCGAGCGGCCGCTGACCAGAGCCAGCGCGCCGGCGCAGCGGCGGTGGAGCGCGCCCAGCATCTCCACCAGGCCGTCGGGCACCTGCACGAGCTCGGGCCGTGGGGCGATGTCGAGCAGCGTGCCGTCCACATCGAGGAAGAAGGCCTGGCGGTCGGGATCGAGCCGCGCCAGAAGCGCGGCGCCGACGTCGGCGCCCGGCGGCGGGAGGGAGGTGGCGGACGACAGCTCCGTCATGGATGCTCCTTTCGCGCATCGAGAGCCGGACCGCCCGGGCACGGCCTCCGGCGGAAGCCATGCTGAGCGGTGGACCCGGCTCGATCCAAAAGGTGGCGGCGCGCACGCCGGGTGGAAGCAGCCCCTCCGGGGCCCCCTCCGACGGGGCCGCACTCCGGACGCGAATGACGCGTTCCGGCATCGGTTTTTACGATCTTACATCAGCTGTTGCACGGATGCATCATCCGAAGCCCCAAAATTGGTATTTAAATACTAGTTTGGCCGATCCGGCCGGATCGGCGCGGTGGGCGAGGCCGGAACGCCCATGCTATGTACCGCTACGTATGGGTGCTTTCGCATCCGGCCTCCGCCCCTGACCGGACCTCAGTCCGCCGGCTCATCGCGTGGAGTGCGCAGGTACCGGATGGACATCTCGGCAGCCAGCCGGGGAAACGGGCAAAGGAGAACATGATGAAAGCGGCTCTCATTGTGTGCGCCATCGCGCTCGCTCTTGGAGGTTGCAGCGAATATTCGCGCTCCGACCGCGCCGTCGGCGGCGCGCTGATCGGCGGCGGCACCGGTGCGGCCATCGGTGCGGCGGCGACGGGCACCGGCACGGGCGCCCTGGTGGGCGGCCTGATCGGCGCCGGCACCGGCGCCATCATCGGCGCCGAGACCACCCCGCGCGCCTGCACCGCCCGCGACCGCTACGGCAACGTCTACCGGGTGCAGTGCCCCTGAGCATTCGCGCACCGGGTTCAGGATCAGGGCGTTCCGCAAGGGACGCCCTTTTTCTTTGCACTTATCCACCGCCCCGAGGACATCCGGCGCCGGCCATCAACCCGCTCTTTACCTCCCGCCGGCATGGTGGCGCCCATCTCCAAGTCGACTTTCGGGGGGATGAGGCCTCGGCCCTCCCCCCGCCTCTTTCCGACCCGGCTACCACCCCAGATCCATGAGGGGAACCAAACGGATGCACCGGCGTTAGGCTGAGGATCCACGATGCGGAGCGAAGGCCATGAACGGTTTGCCCCCTTCCACCCCAGCCTCCGACGGCTCCCGAGGCGAAGCGCAGACCTTCGCCGTCCGCAGCACCCAGGCCCCGACCGGCAAGCCGAAGCTGAAGCCCCATCCCATCCGTCCCCACCGCCCGGACGAAGAGCGCCAGATGCTTCGCCGCGTTACCGCCGCTTTCGCGGTGCAGGAACGGCGCGCCGATGACGGCACCGACGCTGCATGGGACAGTGAGGACAGCCGGCCCGCAAAGCCGTCGGCCTCGCGGCTTTACCGCGATTGAACGGGCCTTGTTCTTGTGTGCCTGCGCCACGCGGCGGGCAGTTTTCATGTTGCAACGCGCCCGACAGGGTGCCACACGTGAGCTGTGCTTTGCGTCGCTCACGGAATGGCGGCTGAGGCCCGAGCGCGCAGCGAAGGCATTGTTGACCACCTCATGACTCAGCGAAATCAAAGAGAGACCGGCGGCATGGGAACGCCTTACCGACGCGACATTTCCGCCCGCCAGGACGTGTTGGGTCGTGAGTTGCGGCAGCTGTTCGACGATTTCACCCAGGAAGACATGCCGGACGAGCTCATGCGCCTCGCCGAGCAGCTTCAGGGGGCCATGGAGCGCCAGAGCACCGACCCGGCGCCCGCCGACGGCGATGCCGCCCCCGCCGAAGACAGCGAGCAGATGGAAGGTGCCGGCTCCCGCAACGGGCGCTGAGCCGACGTCCCGCTGATCCTTGCCGCCCGGCGGTCTCCCGCTGGAGCGCGGCCCCGTTCAACGACCGGATGGGCGGTGGCCTGCCCCATTGAGCGGCGCTCGGGGCATCTCGCGCCCGGTTTCGGCATTCGCTCTCCCCCACCCGGCCAGGGCGTCGCGGCCTCCGCCCCGGAGCCGACGCCGGTCACAGCCGCGCCAACCGCACCGTGCCGGTAGGGAAGCACCCGCCTCAGTCACCCGCACCGCGCCGAAGCGCCGCATTTTCTTCGCGAATTCCCCCGCGGTGGTATCCAGGCCTTAACGCCTTTTCAAGGGGCGAACGGCCATGCTCGCGTCATGATGCGTGCGCCCCTCCGCCCCCTCCTCGCCATGCTGCTCCTCGCCGGAGCGCTCGGCGGCTGCCAGGTCGAGCTCGAATCCCGCGACCCCTGGCGCGGCGAGGCGGAGCAGCAGTGCCTGGCGGAAGGCGGCGTCCTGCCGTCGGGCTATATGGAGCCGCTTCCCGCCATCAACGGCCCCGGCGAATGCGGCATGGACCATCCCTTCCAGGTGCTCGCCTTCGAGGACGGAACGGTGGCGCTCGAGCCCAAGGCCAAGCTCGCCTGCCCGGTGATCCGCGAGACCGAAGGCTGGATCCGCGACGTGATCCAGCCCGCCGCCATGGCCTGGATCGGCGAGCCGGTGGTGGCCATCAAGCAGATGTCCTCCTATTCCTGCCGCCCCATGAACGGGCAGGCCGGCGCGAAGATCTCGGAGCACGCCTTCGGCAACGCCCTCGACATCGGCGGCTTCCGCTTCGCCGGCGGGCGCGTCATCACCGTGAAGAACGGCTGGAAGGGCACGCCCGAGGAACGCGGCTTCCTGCTCCAGGTGCAGGCCGGCGCGTGCGACCGCTACCGCACCGTGCTGGCGCCCGGGTCCAACGTCTTCCATTACGACCACATCCACGTGGACCTGATGCGCCATGCCAAGGGGCGCAGCATCTGCAAGCCGGCGCCGAAGCCCATGCCCATGCCGGCGCGGCCACCGGACCTGCCGGTGAAGGCCCTCACCGTGAGCGCGCCGCCCACGCTCCTGCCGTCGCGCAACGCGGTCTCCAACGGATCCGTCCTGAGCGAGCCGCTGCCGCCGCCGGAGCCCGAGCCGCTCGCGCCCTATGGCGCTCCCCCGCAGGAGGACGA
>JAFIHR010000366.1 GCA_017849325.1 Xanthobacter autotrophicus
ATTCGAACCCTCGAGACCCTTTTGGGGTCTGCTCATTTAGCAAACGAGTGCCTTCAGCCTCTCGGCCACGTCTCCCGCTGCCCCTCCTATGCCGAAGCCACGCCGGCTTTGCAAGGCCGGCGGCCGCGGAACCGGGGGAAAGCCCGGCGATTCGTCGGAGCGCGCGGGATTCGGGGGCAATCCGGTGTGGTCCGGCACGGCCACGTCCTCGGCCGACCCGATGCAGGCTGATCCCTGCCGCTGCGGTGATCACTGGTCTCGGGATTGTGGCATTCTCTGTTGCCAAAAAGTCACAAAACGTGGCGCGGCCGCCACGATCTCGAATCGCAGCCGGACGACACTCACCCAGCGGCAAGCCGGGCGGGCACCGCCGCGGCGATCTGCTCGAACACGGAAGTCCAGTCGCCCCCATGCGTGTCGGCGCGGGTCTGCCGGAACAGGCGCAGGCTGGGATAGAGCGCCGTCGCGTCGCCGCTGCGGCCCCAGGGCCAGCGCGGAACGGCCTTCAGCGCCACGAAGGCCGGCTTGCCGCGCGCCCCGGCGAGATGCGCGAGCGGCCCCTCCACCGTCACCACCAGATCGAGGTGCTGCATCAGCCCCGCGGTATCGAGCAGGCTGCCGTCGCGATCGAGCTCGCCGTCGAAGCGCAGGACCTCCGAGCCGAAGTCCACCGCATCGAGCTGCGCCGCCGCGGCGCCCCGCTGCAGGCTCACGAGGGTAACGCCCTCCAGCCCCGCCAGAGGTGCGAACGCAGCCAGGGGAACCGAATCCACCGCCGCCCCCTGCCCCGCCGCTTCCCCCGCCCACTGGATGCCGATGGCGAAGCTGCCGTCCCACAGATGGCTCCAGCGGGCGACGCGCTCGGGCGGTGGCGTCAGATAGGGCGCCTTCGGCCATGTCGCCGGATCGGGGGCGATGAGCAGCGGCAGGCTCGCCAGCGGCACCCAGCGCAGGCCGGGCGCGGCCGGGTCGAGGTCGCCGAGGTCCCGGCTGACGGGAATGCGGGCATCCACCCGGCCGAGCAGAGGCGCATGACGGGCATCGGCCACGAGGCGCGCGGGGATGCCCTGCTCGGCGAGGCGCCGTAGCAGCCGGGCGAACAGGATCTGATCGCCGAGCCCGCCCTCGGCCAGCACCACCAGCTCGCTCACCGGCTCGCGCCCGTCCCAGCGCGGGAAGGCCAGCGGTCGGAACGGCGGCGGCAGGAGCTGCGCCCGGCTCTCGCAATCGGCCCACCCCTCCTCCCATCGGCCGTGGGCAAGGGCGTCGAGGCCGCGGGCGTAGAGCGCGAGGGGGTAGCGCCCGTCCACCGCCAGCGCCGCGTCGATGGTGGCGCGCATCTCCTCCGGCCGGCCGAGATCGCCGAGCACGCCGGCCATGGCCACCAGGACGGGCGCCACCGGGGCGCCCTGGTCCATGGCGGACTCCAGATCCGCCAGCGCGCCCTTGAGGTCGCCGGTCAGGCGCCGCACCTCGGCGCGCTCGTGCAGCGCGCCGCGATTGGCGGGATTGTCCGCCAGCACGTCGTTGGACAGGGCGAGCGCCGCCTCCGGCGCGCCCGCATGACGCTCGATCCAGCTCAGCGCCACCTTGAAGCCCTCCCGCTCCGGCTCCAGGGCGATCGCCTTGCGCATCGTCTCCCGGGCCGCGTCAAACTTGAGATCGCCGGCCAGCGCCTGGGCCTTCAGGTAGCAGGCCTCGGCGAGGCTGGGCGCGAGGCGCAGCGCCTCGTCGGCCGCCGCCGCCGCTTCCCTGAAGCGGGCCAGCTCCAGAAAGGCGCCGGCCAGCGAGAGACGGTGCACCGGGACCCACGGCTGCATGGCCACCAGGGCCTGGAAATCGGCGAGCGCCTCGGTCGTCCGGCCGAGCCGGTTGAGCGCCACCGCGCGATTGGCCAGCGCCTCCACCGCCCGCGGATCGTCGGCGAGCACGGCGTCGTAGCGCGCGACGCCTTCGGCGAACCGGCCGAGGGCGCACAGCGCATTGCCGGCCATGAAGCGGGCCTGTGCCAGTGCTTCGGGGCTTTCCTCGGCCGCCTCGAAAGCGGCAAGGGCGCGCGCGGCCTCACCGAGGGCGAGATGGGCCGCGCCCAGGAGGAGCTGACTCTGGCCGGCTTTGGGAAAGGCCTCGGCCGCCCGCCGCGCCGCGGCGAGCGCGTCCTTCGGCCGCTGCGCCTGGAGCAGCGCGAGCACCAGCAGCCGATGTATTTCCAAAGGCGATCCGGACGCCTTGATCAGCCGGCGATAGATGCCGATGGCGTCATCGAGCTGGCCGGCCTGGTGCAATTGTGTGGCGCGCTGTAATTGGGCGCGCGCGTCTTGTAGCATCGGGCGCGGCTCCTCACTGCGTACGCTGAGGTTCCGCTTTTAGAGGAGGTTCGCGGCGCAGCAAACGGGCCTTTGGGCCTTGTCCCGGCTGTTTTTCCCGGACCCTCAGCCGATTACCATTCAACGGCGCGCGCGCTGGCCGAACAATACCGCCTGGGCGCTCTTGTCGGTGGAGAGATCCATCTTGACGCGCTCTTCCAGGCCGATGGCGAGGCCCCGCTGCACCGCCGGCCGGGCGAGCACGCGGGCCAGCCACGCCTTGAAGTGGGGGAATTCCTCGATGTCCTGGCCCTGGCGCTCCCACAGCTTCGCCCAACCGACGCAGGCGATGTCGGCGATGGAATAGGCGCCGGCGAGAAACTCGCGGTCCTTCAGGCGGGCGTTCATCACGCCGTAGAGCCGGTGCACCTCATTGGTGTAGCGCTCGATGGCGTAGGGAATCTTCTCCGGCGCGTAGATGCGGAAATGGTGCGCCTGCCCGGCCATGGGGCCGAGCCCGCCCATCTGCCAGAACAGCCACTGGTCCACCTCCACCCGGCCGCGCTCGTCGGCGGGATAGAACAGGCCCGTCTTGCGGCCGAGATACTGCAGGATGGCGCCCGATTCGAACACCGAGATGGGCCGTCCGTCCGGCCCGTCCGGATCGACGATGCCGGGGATCTTGTTGTTGGGGGAGACGGCCAGGAACTCGGGGCGGAACTGGTCGCCCTTGCCGATGTTGACCAGCTTGAGGTCATACGGCAGGCCGCATTCCTCCAGCATGATGGAGATCTTCCAGCCATTGGGCGTCGGCCAGTAGTAGAGCTCGATGGGGCGACCCGATACTGCGGCCATGGCATGCTCCCTCACCCAAAGGTGGCCAGACCCCGCGGGCGGCCCGGCCCCAAGACCTAGCCATCACCGGCGCGAAGAGCAAGCCGCCCACGCCGCCCGCCGGCGATGGCGCCGGGATGATCGGTTTGTGGCGGAACGGCGACGATCCCCGCATTCCACCGGCGGGCGATGACCGGCGCGCCCCGCCTCAGCGGCACAGGGTATCGTTCGGATCGAGCGGGGTGAACTGCCAGTCGCTCCAGCGGGCGGGGCGCAGGAGGGGCGACCACCATTTCACCGTCAGCCCGCGGGTGGTGCTCTCGGCCGGCGGCAGGAAGTTCTGCGGCAGGCCGTTGTAGATGCCGCTCACCCGGGCGCAGCCGGTGGTCGGCCGGGCCGGCGGGCGATAGTCGAGCTCGTGCACGATCACCACTCGGGCGCCGGGAATGGCGGCGCGCAGCCGGCCGGCGGAGGTGCGGTCGTCGGCCACCAGGGTCGGCGCCGGGCCGAGCTTGGCGATCACCGCATCCCTGAGCTTGTAGAGCGGTTCGGCGGCGATGCAGCGCCCGCACAGGCGCTGGTCGGGCCACAGCGGCACCGCCGCGCGCACCGCCACGACGCCCACCGCCAGCGCCAGCAGCACGCCGAGATAGAGCTTCACCCGCTCCTGCCAGCCGCCGAGGCGCTCCAGCTCGGCGAAGAGATAGACCGGTGCCAGCAGGAAGAAGACGTGGAAATAGCGGTCGCGCAGGCTCGTGGTCCCCACCGCGAGCACGCCGATCAGGGTCACCACCGAGCCGATCACGATGATCGAGCGCAGCACCCGGCGCGCCGCGGCGGCATCGGCGCCGGCATCGCGCGCGCCCTCGCCCCGGTTGAACGGCAGGAAGATGAGCGCCATCAGGCCGACGAGCGGCAGCAGATAGCCGCCCCACGCCTGGAGGAAGGTGTTGAGCACCGCGTTCCAGGGCGCATGGGTGGCGCCGATGGTCTGGGCGGTGGCGGCGCCCACGTCCTGCTGCAGCACGTAGAGCGCAGCGCCGTATATGGCGAGGGGCAGCGCCGCCACCAGCACGGTGATGCCCAGCCGGCGGTCGAGCAGCACCCGCCGGAAGCCCGGCTCCAGCAGGCAGGAGACGATGAGCACGCCGAGGAAGGCGACATAGCCGAACTTGCCCAGCACGCCCGCCGCGATCCACGCCCCGAGGACCGCATAAAGCGCCATGCTCGGACGCCTGCTGAGGGCGATGAGGGTCAGGACGGTGCCGGCGATTGCCACGATCATGACGTTGGAATGGGTGAGGATGCGGTGGCTATGGTAGCCGATCACCCACAGGGACGAGAGGGAGAAAGTGGCCAGCGCCTGGAGCCGCGGATCGGCGATCACCTGCCGCGCGATGCGGTAGACCAGCCAGGCCAGGGCGAACAGCAGCGCGTAGCGCAGCACGGCGAAGGAGAGCAGCCCGACGCCGAACACCTGCTGCAGCCCGTAAAGCAGCCAGTCGAACAGCGGCGGATTGCGCGGCGCATAGCTCAGCGCCAGCGACTGGACCATGTAGCTCTCGATGGCATCGTCCGCATTGGCCGCCGATTCGAGGCCGGCACCGATCAGCGCGTGGATCAGGCACCACAAGGCGACGATGACGAGGACGCCGGAAGGGCGCGCCCAGAAGGGCAGGTCGGCGGGGCGGCCGGCGGCCGATCCGGCCGCGACGGATGCGGGCCGGCCCATGGAAACGGAACTGGACACGGGGGATCTTGCCTCCGGATGACGGGCGTCTCATAGCCCGTTTACAGGGAAATCGGGCGCCGGTTCAGCCGCGACGGTACGGCACGGCGCAGAATGCCGGCGTGCTGCGGCATTCCTGCAACCGGGGCGCTGCGGAAGCTCCGGGGCGGGCCCGAGGCGCTCACAGGGTCTCCAGCACCTCGAAGAAGCGCGTGCCGCCGGATGCGAGCGCGGTCTCGGACGCCTCGTGCATCAGCAGGTCGTCCACCCGCGCGCCCTCGGGACCGGCGCGCAGCGCCGTCACCATGGCGAGAACCTCGGCCTTGCCGCCGGCGATCACCGCCTCCACCGCGCCGCTCCTGCGGTTGCGCACCCAGCCGAGCAGGCCGCGGGCGCTCGCCTCCCGCGCGCACCAGGCGCGATAGCCCACTCCCTGGACCCGTCCCCGCAGGGTGACGTGGACCACGTGCATCATCCCCTCCCCTCGCCGCTTTGCGGCGGCCTTATTTGGGCGCGCAGGTCTCCGCCGGCTTGAGCGCCTCGAAGGTGGCCATGGCGCCGATGACGGCGAAACGGCCGTAGTCGATCTTCAGATCCCCCACCACGCCGTTATCGTAGAGGGAGAAGGCCATCACATAGGCTGGCGCGGAATCCTTGGCGTCCGGCTCGAAATAGCTGATGGTCACCGGGTAGTGGGTATGCCCCGCGAGAACCGCCTTGGCGGCGGGGGCGAGGCGGCTGTCGTCGGTGCTGGCGCGGCCGATGACGGCCAGCGTGTCGTAGATCTTCGCGGGATCGCCCACCCCGTCGTAGACCTTGGCGGCGACCACGTTCTCCCCGGCGGCGGCCGCTGCCAGCACCTTCACCACATGGGCGGTGGGCATGAGGATGTCGCCCTTCAGCTCGAGCGTCTTCTCCGCCGGCCTGCTGACCGCGACGGTGATGCCCTCGCCGCCGTTGCGGGTGACGTTGGCCTCCACCTCCGTCACCCCGTCCGCCGACGAGCTGGAGGTGCTGGAGAAGCGGTAGGAGCCGCCCTTGGCGTCCTCCCAGGCCTTGGACACGATCTGCTGGCTCAGTGCCGCGCCTTCGCCGGTGGTGCTCTCGCTCTCCTGGCGGGTCAGGGTGGTGTAGCCGGAGCAGGCGTCGCCGGTGATCTCGTAGGCGATGTCGCCGCTCATGCCCTCAAGCTGGCCGGTGGGCCGGGAGCCGTCGAGGGTGAGGCGGTAGCCCACCTTGTGGGGCAACAGGACCGTCGCCGCCGCGGGGGCCGCCGCGAGCGCGCAGACCAGGCCCGCGCCGAGCGCCGCGGCCAAAGGTGCGCGGATCGTCATTGTGCTCTCCCTTTTGTTCTGCCGGCTCGATTTGCAACCTGCCGGAGGTGCTCTCTCCCGCTCCCGCGCGCGCCGGCTGGTCCGCGGGCGCTTGCGCACCCGCCCCGCATCAGCGAAGAGAGAGGCCAATTGCGCATACCTTATGGCAGGAGTTTTTCATGTCCGCGTCCATTGAAGACAAGCTCGCCTCGCTCGGCATCACCCTGCCGGTCCCCAAGCCGCCCGTGGCCAATTATGTCCCCGTGGTGCGCACCGGCAACCTCCTCTTCATCTCCGGCCAGCTGCCGATCGATGGCGAGGGCAAGATGCTCACCGGCAAGCTCGGCGCGGGCACCGACATCGCCGCCGGCCAGGAGGCCGCGAAGCTCTGCGCCATCAACCTGCTGGCCCAGATGAAGGCGGAGCTCGGCGACCTCGAAAAGGTGGTGCGGCTGGTGAAGCTCGTCGCCTTCGTGAACTCGGCCCCGGATTTCGTGGACCATCCCAAGGTGGTGAACGGCGCCTCCGACTTCTTCGTCGAGGTGATGGGCGACAAGGGCCGCCACGCCCGCTCGGCGGTGGGCATCGCCGCCCTGCCGTTCGGCGCGGCGGTGGAAGTCGAGGCAATGGTGGAAGTCATCTGAAGAATGCGGATTCCTTTTGTCGACGGCGGGCCCGACTGGCTCACCGCACGCCCCGTCGCCCATCGCGGTCTGCATGACCGGGCGCACGGCATCATCGAGAACACCGCGTCGGCCTTCGACGCGGCCCGCCAGGCCGGCTTCGGCATCGAGTGCGACGTGCAGCTCAGCGCCGATGGCGAAGCCATGGTGTTCCACGATTTCTTCCTGGATCGCCTGACCGAGGCCAAGGGCCCGGTGGACCGCCTCACCGCGGATGCGCTGATGCGCGTGCCCCTGAAGGGGACGCGCGACCGGATCCTGCGGCTCGGCGAGCTGTTCGATCTGGTGGCGGGCGAGGTGCCGCTCCTCATCGAGATCAAGAGCGACTTCTCGGGCGACACCCGCCTCGTGCGGCGGGTCGCGGAGCTGACCCTCGCCTATCGCGGGCCGGCGGCGCTGATGTCGTTCGACCCCGCGGTGCTCGTGGTCCTGAAGGAGAGCGCGCCAGAGATCCCGCGCGGCATCGTCGCCGAATACGCGCTCGACGGCGAGGAATGGCATGCGCTCACCGACGCCCAGCGCAGAAGGCTGCGCTTCCTGCTGCACTGGCCGCAGACGCGCTTCCAGTTCGTGAACTATGCGGTGCGCGACCTCGACCAGCTGCCGGCGCGCATCGCCCACGCCGTCGGCCTGCCGCTGCTGGCCTGGACGGTGCGCACCCGCAACGAGCGCTCCAAGGCGATCTGGCGGGGGGCGCAGCTGGTGTTCGAGGGCTTTATTCCGTAGCGGCACCTGCGACGTCCCGCCGCGCTGGCCCGCCGGGGAAGCGAGGCGCACCTTAGGACAATGTCCGAGGTGCGTATCCGATCCCTCTCCTCCATCGCGGAGATCCCCCAGGCCGAATGGGATGCCTGTGCCGCCGGCGGGGCCGAGAGGCCCGAGCCCTTCGTCTCCCACGCCTTCCTCTCCGCCCTTGAGGAGACCGAATGCGCGGCGCGCCGGACCGGCTGGCTGCCCCATCATCTGGTGATGGAGGGCGAAGGAGGCACCGCCGTCGCGGTGGCGCCCACCTACCTGAAAGCCCATTCGCGCGGCGAATATGTCTTCGACCAGGGCTGGGCCGACGCCTACCACCGCATCGGCGGCGCCTATTATCCCAAGATCCAGGTGGCGGTGCCGTTCACCCCGGTGACCGGCCGGCGCCTGCTGCTGCATCCCGACGCGCCCAGGGACCACGCCCGCGCCGCCCTCGCCCAGGGCCTCGTCGAGGTGGCGAAGCTGCGCAACGCCTCGTCGGTGCACGTGACCTTCACCACCGAGGAGGAATGGGAGGCGCTCGCCGGCCTCGGCTTCCTCAAGCGCACCGACCGCCAGTTCCACTGGACCAACAACGGCTACGCCAGCTACGACGACTTCCTCGCCGAGCTCGCCTCGCGCAAGCGCAAGGCGCTGAAGAAGGAGCGGCGCGAGGCGCTGGCCAGCGGCATCGAGATCGAATGGCTCACCGG
>JAFIHR010000367.1 GCA_017849325.1 Xanthobacter autotrophicus
AGCTATTTAACGTACAAAAAATGATATTTGTGCAAATCACAGATATCCGATAAATTCGGTGGAAGTTATCGAATGGTGAGCCATGACTTCCTACCGAACGATCCTCAAGGACAGCCTCCTGTTCGCCATGGCCTATGGGGTCGTGGTCGCCGCCGTTCTGTTCGGCTGAGCCGGCAGGGTGGACTCCCGTGCCCGCGCCGCGTCGCTCCGATGCGGCGGCGGGGGCGGACGGCCGGCTTGGGCTGGCGCAACGGATCCCTCCGCCCGCTTCGCGACGGCATCTCCGCCGCTGCTGCGGCATTCATCGATCCATGTGGGAGAGGAAAGCTATCGGCGCGGCACACCCGTCCGCCGATGGTCGCGCCTCAGCGCGTGAGCGCCACCTGCTGGTCGGTGTCGGTCAGGACGCCCACATAGCGGTTCGGTCCGGAGGGGCGCAGCCGGGCGGTGATCTTGCCCTGGTGATTCTGCAGCACGAGGTCCGGCCCCATCATGTCCCAGCCCTTGGTCATGAAGATCTCGCTCGGGCAGGAGACGTCGGCCTGGGCGGCGAGGCTGCTCAGCCCGCGTTTGGTGGAAAGGCTGACGGGGCAGGTGCGCTGACCGTTGTCCCAGCCGAAGGTCCAGGCGCCGGCGAGCTGCTCCTTGGCGGCGGACGGCGCGTAGGCGGTGCCGCCGGGATTGGCGGGCGGCGGCGTGAGCGGCACCGCGTCGGCGGTGGCGCGGGGCGTGACGGCGCTGGTGGCGGTTTCGGCCTCGGCGCCGGTGCGCCGGGCGGGGGTGCTGCGAGGAGTGGCCGCGGCCGATGCATCGGCGACCGTCGTGGACGCGCCGGCCGCCGGCGTGGCGCTGGCCTGGGCGCGGCTGGCATCAACCCGATTGGCTTCGGCGATGGACGGCTTCGCCCCGAAACCGTCCAGCTCGGTGCTGCATCCCGCGAGGCAAACCGCGGAGGCGAGCATCGCCGAAACGTAGGCCACCTTCATCCACTCGATCTCCGGACGTCCCTGCAACCCTAGCCGTTCTCCCATGCCGATGCCACCCGAAGTCGAGCGGGCGCGGCGCATGTCGAGGTGGCGGCGCACCCTTCGGGCAGAAGATGGCATGAGCAAGGCTCGCGCGGGCGTGAGGGACAGTGTTAGGGCTCATTAATGGACGATCTGGTTAATGCGCGATATCAGCGGACATCACCTTTCGTCCCGGGCGCGTCCGCGTCCTGCGCCGCGGTCCGGGCCGGTCGCCCGACGCCGCCCGCAACCGCCCGCCCGCCAACCGCACCAGGATTCGTCCCATGACCCCCATGCTCGATCCGACCACCCTGACCGTCTTCATCACCGGCGCCAGCTCGGGCATCGGCGCCGCCACCGCGCGGCGCTTCGCCGAGGCCGGGGCGCGGGTGGTGGCCTGCGGCCGGCGGACTGACCGGCTGCTGGCGCTGAAGGACGAATTCGGCGACCTCATCCACCCGATCGCCCTCGACACCCGCGACTGGCAGGCCACCCTCGACGCGGTGGCGGGCCTGCCCGAGCGGTTCCGCGCCTTCAATGTGGTGTTCGCCAATGCCGGCCTCGCCATGGGGCTGGAGCCGGCGCAGGCGGCCAATATCGAGGACTGGAACACCATGATCGCCACCAACATCACCGGGCTCACCTATACGGTGCGCGCGACGCTGCCGGCCATGGTGGCGCGGGGCGAGGGGCATCTGGTGCTCACCGGCTCCATCGCCGGCGACTACGCCTATCCCGGCGCCAACGTCTACGGCGCCACCAAGGCTTTCGTGAAGCAGTTCGCCCTCAACGTCTGGGCCGATGTGGCGGGCACCGGGGTGCGGGTGACCAACATCGAGCCCGGCCTCACCGAGACCGAATTCTCCGTGGTGCGCTTCCACGGCGACAAGTCCCGCGCCGACAAGGTCTATGAGGGCGCCACCCCGATGACCGGCGAGGACATCGCCGAGCAGATCTTCTTCTGCTGCACCCTGCCGCGCCACGTGAACATCACCCGCATCCAGGCCATGGCCAGCCAGCAGGGCTTCGGCCCCCTGGCGGTGAAGAAGCGGCCGGGTGCGTGAGGCGGCGGGCCGGGCGATGGGCGGGGCGCGCATGAGCGGCGGCGCGGACGGGGAGGGGACGGCATGAGCCTTCCCAACATCATCACCATCCTGCGCATCCTCCTGGTGCCGGTGGTGGTGTGGGCCATCGCCTCGGGCGAGACCTACCTCGCCTTCTGGCTGTTCCTCGTCGCCGGCCTCTCCGATGCGGTGGACGGCTTCATCGCCAAGCGCTTCGGCATGCAGACCGAGCTCGGGGCCTATCTCGATCCGGTGGCGGACAAAGCGCTGCTCGTCTCCATCTACGTGGGCCTGTCGGTGGCCGAGCTCATTCCGCGCTGGGTCGCCATCGCCGTGGTGTCCCGCGACGTGATGATCATCGGCGCGGTGGTGCTCTCCCTCACCATGGCGAAGCCGGTCACAATCCGGCCGTTGCTGATCTCCAAGATCAACACGCTGGTGCAGATTCTGTTCGCCGCCTATGTGCTTGCGAGCACCGGCTTCGGCTTCGAGGTGGCGGGGGCCTTCCCGCTGGGGCTTCTGGCGGTGGGCCTCTTGACGGGTCTTTCCGCCGCGGCCTATCTCGCGGATTGGGGGCGCCACATGGCGAGCTGAGCGGCGGCGCGCCGCGCGGTGCCGCCCATGGCGGGTGAACGGTCTGGATCCGCAGCCGCGGGTCTTGAGGAGGCGCGATGGCGGTCCAGGTTCAGCTGCGCTTCTGGGTCGGCGCCCTCGTCGTCACCATTCTCGGCCTGTGGATGTTCAGCGGCATCCTGCTGCCGTTCGTGGCCGGCATCGTGCTCGCCTATTTCCTCAATCCCGTGGCAAGCCGGCTGGCCCGCATCGGCATCGGCCGGGTTCCCTCGTCGCTGGTGATCGTGAGCATCATGATCCTGGTGGTGGTGATCTTCTTCCTGGTGGTGCTGCCGCTCCTCTCCGCCCAGCTGTTCGAGTTCATCCAGAGGCTGCCGACGCTGGTGGCGCGGCTGCAGGGCCTGTTCACCGAGGAGAACCGGGAGTGGCTGAGCCACATTCTGGGCCAGAACCTGCCCGACGTGCAGCGCTCCATCACCGATCTGATGTCGCAGAGCGTCACCTACCTCCTGGGCCTGCTGTCCTCGGTCTGGTCGGGCGGGCAGGCGCTGGTGTCCATGTTCGCGCTGATGATCATCACGCCGGTGGTGGCCTTCTACATCCTGTGCGACTGGGACGACATGATCGCCTTCGTGGACCGCCTCGTGCCGCTGCCGCAGCGCGCCGTGGTGCGCCAGCTCGCCAAGGAGATGGACCGCTCGGTGGCCGGCTTCATCCGCGGCCAGGCCCTGGTGTGCCTGCTGCTCGGCACCATCTATGCGGTGGCGCTGTCCATGGTGGGGCTGAACTTCGGCCTGCTCATCGGCATCCTCGCCGGCGCCATCTCCTTCATTCCCTATGTGGGCACGCTCACCGGGCTGGTGCTCTCCATGGCGGTGGCCATCGTCCAGTTCTTCCCGGACTGGAGCATGATCGGCACGGTGTTCGCCATCTTCATCGCCGGACAGGCCATCGAGGGCTACCTGCTCTATCCCAAGCTCGTGGGCGACAGCATCGGCGTGCACCCGGTATGGCTGATGTTCGCGCTGTTCGCCTTCGGCTATCTGTTCGGCTTCGTCGGCCTGCTGCTGGCGGTGCCCCTGACCGCGGTGGTGGGCGTGCTGGTGCGCTTCGCCATCGCCCGCTACATGCAGTCGTCGCTCTACACGGGGCGGGTGGATGAAGCCCCGCCGCCTTCGGCGGGAGCCGCCTGATCCCATGGCCGGCCGCGATCCCGACGCGCGCCAGCTGCCCCTCGATCTGCCCGTGCGTCCGGCGCTTGCCCGCGAGGATTTCCTGGTCGATGCCGGCAATGCCGCCGCGGTGGCGCTGATCGACGCCTTTCCCGACTGGCCGGCCAGGGTGGTCTGCCTCATCGGGCCGGAGGGAGCGGGCAAGAGCCACCTCGCCGCCGTGTTCGCCGAGCGGGCGGGCGCCGTCACCATCCCGGCGCGCGATCTCAGGCGCGAGGCGGTGCCGGACGCGCTCGCCCATGGCGCGCTGGTGCTGGAGGATCTCGCCGCCGGCGATTTCGAGGAGGCGGCGCTGTTCCACCTGCTCAACCTCGCGCGCGAGCAGAACGCCTACCTGCTTCTGACCGCGCGGGTGGCCCCGGCGAGCTTGCCGCTCGCCACCGCCGATCTGGCCTCGCGGCTGCGCGCCGTGCCGGTGTTCGAGATCGCCTCGGCCGGCGACGCGCTGCTCGCGGCGCTGCTGGTGAAGCTGTTCGCCGACCGGCAGATCGCCGTGGACGAGCCGCTGGTGAATTACCTGCTGATGCGCATGCAGCGCTCGCCGGCGGGGGCGCAGCGCATGGTGGACGCCATCGACAGGGCGGCCCTCGCCGGCCGGCGTCCGGTGACGCGGGCGCTGGCCGCGCAGGTCCTGAAGGACCGTCCGGACCTCGCCGCCGCCGGCGAGGACGACTGATCGCAGCCGGTTCGCCGGTGCCGTCATAGAGTGGTCATGCAAGGCGGCCATGGTCCGCCGAACTGTGTTTGGGGGACCCGACGATGAGCGCAAACGAGTCCGCAGCCCTGGCCGTGGTTCAGGAGAACGGCGCTGCCGAGAGCCTGTCCGAGGGCGCGAAGGAAGCCCTGGAGCTGGCCTCCTCGCCGCAGCGCTTCATCAATCGCGAGATTTCCTGGCTGCACTTCAACCGCCGCGTGCTGGAAGAGGCCTCCAACAAGAGCCACCCGCTGCTGGAGCAACTGCGCTTCCTCTCCATCTCGGCCAACAATCTCGACGAATTCTTCATGGTCCGCGTGGCGGGCCTGAAGGAGCAGGTCCGCGAGGGGGTGCAGACCCCGAGCCCGGACGGCCTCACCCCCTCCGAGCAGCTCGCCCAGATCACCGCCGGGGCGAGCCAGCTCATCGCCGATCAGCAGGCCCGCTGGCGCGATCTGCGCGGCGACCTGTCCGCCGCCGGCATCACCCTGGTCGAGGGTGCCGAGGTGTCCGGCGACGACATGACCGTGCTGGAAAAGCACTTCCTCAACCATGTCTTCCCGGTGCTGACGCCGCTCGCGATCGATCCGGCGCACCCCTTCCCGTTCATCCCCAACCTCGGCTTCTCCCTCGCCCTGCAGCTGGTGCGCGAGGGTGACGGGCGCGGCATGAACGCGCTGATCCGCATCCCCGCCAAGGTCGAGCGCTTCATCCGCCTGCCCGACCGGGTGCAGGGCGGGATCATCCAGGGCATGCGCTTCATCACCCTCGAGCAGATGATCGGCCTGTTCATCGCACGCCTGTTCCCGGGCTACGCGGTGAAGGGGCAGGGCGTGTTCCGGGTGATCCGCGACAGCGACCTCGAAATCGAGGAGGAGGCGGAGGACCTCGTCCGCCTGTTCGAGACCGCCCTCAAGCAGCGCCGCTACGGCGAGGTGATCCGCAT
This sequence comes from Xanthobacter autotrophicus, assembly GCA_017849325.1. Lineage (GTDB taxonomy): Bacteria > Pseudomonadota > Alphaproteobacteria > Rhizobiales > Xanthobacteraceae > Xanthobacter > Xanthobacter autotrophicus_B. Next base: position 5,517 of record JAFIHR010000367.1, read on the forward strand.
GGAGGCCGACGCCTCCATGCCGGACGAGCTGCGCAACTTCGTCGCCCGCGAGCTCGACGTGCATGACGACGAGATCTTCGTGGTGAACGGCGTCGTGGCCATGAACGAGTTCTCGCAGCTCGTGTCGGTGGACCGGCCGGACCTGAAATTTCAGGCCTACAATGCCCGATTTCCCGAACGCATCCGCGACCACGGAGGCGACTGCTTTCTCGCAATTCGCGAGAAGGACATTGTGGTTCACCACCCTTATGAATCCTTTGACGTGGTGGTTCAGTTTCTTCGACAGGCCGCCCGGGACCCCAACGTCGTCGCCATCAAGCAGACCCTCTATCGAACCTCCTCCGACAGCCCCATCGTGAAGGCGCTGGCCGAGGCGGCCGAGGCGGGCAAGTCGGTGACCGCCCTGGTGGAGCTCAAGGCGCGCTTCGACGAGGAGGCCAACATCCGCTGGGCGCGCGACCTGGAACGGGCCGGCGTGCAGGTGGTGTTCGGCTTCATCGAGCTGAAGACCCACGCCAAGCTGTCCATGGTGGTGCGCCGCGAGGGCACCAACCTCGCCACCTACGTGCACGTGGGCACCGGCAACTATCACCCCATCACCGCGCGCATCTATGAGGACCTCAGCTTCTTCACCGCCGATCCGGTGATCGCCCAGGACGTGGCGCGCATCTTCAACTTCATCACCGGCTATGCCGAGCCGGGCCAGCTCGATGCCATGGCGGTGTCGCCCACCACGCTGAAGGAGCGCCTGCTCCAGCACATCGACGAAGAGATCCAGCACGCCCGGGCCGGCCGCCCCGCGGCCATCTGGCTCAAGTGCAATTCGCTGGTGCATCCCGAGATCATCGACGCGCTCTATCAGGCGAGCGGGGCGGGGGTGCAGGTGGACTGCGTGGTGCGCGGCATCTGCTGCCTGCGCCCGGGCATCCCCGGCCTCAGCGAGAACATCCGGGTGAAGTCCATCGTCGGGCGTTTCCTGGAGCATGCCCGCATCTACTGCTTCGGCGCCGGCCACGGCCTGCCGAGCCCCAATGCGCTGGTCTACATTTCCTCGGCCGACCTGATGCAGCGCAACCTCGACCGGCGGGTGGAATCGCTCTGCCCGGTCACCAATCCGACGGTGCACGAGCAGGTGCTCGACCAGATCATGGTTGCCAACATCATCGACAACCAGCAGAGCTGGCGGGTGTTGCCCGATGGGGCGTCTGAACGCATAGTCCCCGCGCCGGGCGAAGAGACCTTCAACGCCCATCAATATTTTATGACCAATCCGAGCTTGTCTGGACGTGGAAAGTCTCTCAAAGATTCTTCGCCGCGCAGCCTTCTCTTCCGGCGTTAAGGAGGGGATCGATCCCCGCCCTGCGCCGGGGCGAATCGCTACCGGCGCCCCTGTTGCGGTGATCGATATCGGTTCGAACTCGGTTCGCCTCGTGGTTTACGAGGGGCTGACCCGGGTTCCGGTGCCCATCTTCAACGAAAAGGCGCTGTGCGGCCTCGGTCGGGAGGTTCTCTCCACCGGCCGCCTCGCCGAGGATGCGGTGGACAAGGCCTTCTCGGCCCTCCGCCGCTTCCGCGCCCTGTGCGATTCCATGCAGGTGGGCGAGGTCCATGCCCTCGCCACCGCCGCCGCGCGCGATGCGGAGAACGGCCCCGCCTTCATCGCCCAGTGCGAAGCCATCTGCGGCACCACCATCGAGCTGCTCACCGGCAAGCGCGAGGCGGAGCTTGCTGCCCTCGGCATCGTCTCCGGCGTGCACGAGCCCGATGGCGTGGTGGGCGACCTCGGCGGCGGCTCGCTGGAGCTGGTGGACGTGAAGGGCCACACGGTGGGCGCCGGCATCACCCTGCCGCTCGGCGGCCTCGCCCTGCAGGACCGTTCCGCGCGCTCCACCCGCAAGGCGGAGAAGATCGTCAAGGACACCATGCCCGACGCCGACGTGCTGCAGCACCTGGCCGGGCGCACCTTCTACGCGGTGGGCGGCACCTGGCGCGCGCTGGCCCGGCTGCACATGTTCCAGAAGGGCTATCCGCTGCATGTGATGCACGGCTATGTCATTCCGGCAAAAGAGATTCTCGAATTCACGCGGATCGTCCACCGCGGCGAATCCGACGCCCTCGCCCATATCGACGTGGTGTCCGACGCGCGCCGCCCGCTGCTCGCCTATGGCGCGCTGGTGCTGGAGAACGTGGTGCGCCTCGGCCGTCCCTCCGAGGTGTTCGTCTCGGCGCTGGGGGTGCGTGAGGGCCTGCTCTATTCCAAGCTTGCGCCGGAGGCGCGGGGAATCGACCCGCTGCTCGCCGCCGCCCGCGAGTTCAACGAGCTGCGTGCCCGTTCGCCGCAGCATGGCGAGGACCTCGTCACCTGGACCGACGCTCTGTTCGCCTCGTCCCCGGTGCTGGAGGAGAGCCCCGAGGAGACGCGGCTGCGGCAGGCCGCCTGCCTGCTCTCGGACATCTCGTGGCGGGCCCATCCGGACTATCGCGGCGAGCAGAGCCTCAACATGATCGCCCATGCGGCCTTCGTGAGCGTCGAGCATGCCGAGCGGGCCTATATCGCCCTCGCGGTCTATTTCCGCCACGCCGGCCTCAGCCTCGATGAGGATACCCCCGGCGCCGTGCTGGAATTGGTCTCCACCGGCCTGCTCGACCGGGCGCGGATCCTCGGCGGGGCCATGCGGGTGGGCTATCTCCTGTCCGCCGCCATGCCGGATACCCTGCCGCGCACGCCGCTCATCGTGCGCGACGAGCATCTGGTGCTGACCGTGCCGCCGGACCTCTCCGCTCTGGTGAACGAGCGCGTGCTGAACCGGCTGCGCCAGCTCGGCAAGCTCATCGGCCGCGAATGCCGGGTGGAGGTGGTCGCGCCGCCGGCGGCCGTGCAAGAGGGGCGGTGATCGCCGGGGTGGTGATCGAAGGGGTGGAAGCGGGCAGGGCGCGGCGTCCCGCCTCTGCCGCCTCGTCGCTTACCGCCTGGCCCCTCACCGTCTGGCCCCTTTCCGCCTGGGCTCGTCCGCCCGGGCCTGTCCAGCCTCAGGCGGCCCAAGCCCAGCGCACCGGCCTGCAGGTCTTCGGGCGAGGGCTGTCCGGGCGCCGCGTGGCCGCGAACGGCCGCCGCGCAACTCAGTCGGCGATGTCGCGGGCCACCACGCGGCCCTTTTCCATGGCCAGCCCCAGCCGGCCCGCCTTCAGGGCCAGCGCCTTCTCGCCGAACAGCTCGCGCCGCCAGCCTTTCAGCGCCGGCACGTCGGCCTCATCGTCCACGGCGATGCGCTCCAGGTCGTCGGTGGTGGCGATCACCTTGGCGGCCACCGCATTCTGCTCGGCAGTCATGCGCAGCAGCACCTTGAGCAGTTCCACGGTGGCGCCGGCGCCGTTGGGCAGGGGCTTGTCGCGCTCGATGCGCGGCAGGCTCTTGGGATCGCGGGCGACGCCGCGCTTCACCGCCTCGAGGATGGCATCGCCATAGCGCGAGCGCTCGAAGCCCTTGGGCAGGGAGCGCAGCTCGGCCAGCTTCTCGTGGCTCTGCGGCTGCTGGATGGCGATCTCGCCGATCACCTCGTCCTTGATGACGCGCCCGCGCGGCAGGTCGCGGGCCTGCGCCTCGCGCTCGCGCCAGGCGGCGACCTCCACCAGCACCGCCAGCTCGCGGGGCTTGCGCACGCGGGATTTCAGCCGCTCCCACGCGGTCTCCGGCTCCTGGCGGTAGGTGGCGGGGGAGGTCAGCACGTGCATCTCCTCGCCCACCCATTCGCCGCGGCCGCGGGAATCAAGATCGGTGGTGAGCTTCAGATAGACGTCGCGCAGGTGGGTCACGTCGGCCATGGCGTAGGCGAGCTGGGCCTGGCTCAGCGGCCGGCGCGACCAGTCGGTGAAGCGCGACGACTTGTCGAGGCTGTGCCCGGTCACACGGTGGACCAGCTGGTCGTAGGAGATGCTGTCGCCGTAGCCCAGCACCATGGCGGCCACCTGCGAGTCGAACACCGGGGCGGGGATGATCTTGGCCTGGTGCCAGATGATCTCGATGTCCTGCCGGCCGGCGTGGAACACCTTCATCACGGCGTTGTCGGCCATGAGCCGGTAAAAGGGCGAAAGGTCCATGCTCTCGGCGAGGGCATCCACCAGGACGGCTTCCTCCGGCGACGCAAGCTGCACCACGCAGAGCTTGGGCCAGAAGGTGGTCTCCCGCAGGAATTCCGTGTCGACGGTCACGAATGGGTGGCGCGAGAGGCGCTCGCAGGCCGCGGCGAGCGTCTCGGTTGAGGTGATCAGATCCATGGCCGAGACCATAGCTATGCCGCCGCTCAAGGAAAAGAGAATGTGGCGTGAATCTGTTCATGCCCGCTGATGCGGCAGGGGGCGGACGGAGCGGCGTGACGGCAGCGCGCTTGACAAGGGCCGGGGCGCATGCACCTTCCGCCCCGATTTCGATGCGGGCGCCGTCCCGCCGCGACCCCAGCGCGCGGCGGGCGGCTGGCCTGTCCGGTGTCCTCTCGGGTTCTGACCTTCCCCTTTCGGATCGGCTGTTCCCCGGATGCCGGCGGGCGGGACGGCGCGGCCCGCATGCCACACTGTTTTCAGCTTTGGAAAGGGCGACCCTGATGCACCGCTATCGTAGCCACACCTGCGGCGCGCTCACCATCGCCGAAGTGGGCGAGAGCGTCCGACTGTCGGGCTGGTGCCACCGCATCCGCGACCACGGCGGCGTGCTGTTCATCGACCTGCGCGACCATTACGGCCTCACCCAGGTGGTGGTGGACCCGGACAGCGCCGCCTTCAAGGACGCCGAGAAGGCGCGCTCGGAATGGGTCATCCGCATCGACGGCAAGGTACGCAAGCGCCCCGACGGCACCGACAATCCCGACCTGCCCACCGGCCAGGTGGAGGTGTATGCCACCGAGCTGGAGGTGCTGGGCGCCGCCGCAGAGCTGCCGCTGCCGGTGTTCGGCGAGCATGACTATCCCGAGGAGACGCGGCTCAAGTACCGCTTCCTCGACCTGCGCCGCGACACCCTGCACAAGAACATCATGACCCGCATGGCCATCATCGACGCCATGCGCGCGCGGATGAAGGGGCAGGGCTTCTTCGAGTTCCAGACGCCGATCCTCACCGCCTCCTCGCCGGAAGGCGCGCGCGACTTCCTGGTGCCCTCGCGGCTGCATCCCGGCAAGTTCTACGCCCTGCCCCAGGCGCCGCAGCAGTACAAGCAGCTCATCATGATGAGCGGCTTCGACCGCTATTTCCAGATCGCCCCCTGCTTCCGCGACGAGGATCCCCGCGCCGACCGTCTGCCCGGCGAGTTCTACCAGCTCGACCTGGAGATGAGCTTCGTCGAGCAGGAGGACATCTTCGCGGCGGTGGAGCCGGTCATCACCGGGGTGTTCGAGGATTTCGCCGGCGGCAAGCCTGTGACGAAGAACTGGCCGCGCATTCCCTATGCGGTCTCCATGCGCAAGTACGGCACCGACAAGCCGGACCTGCGCAATCCGCTGGAGATGCAGGAGATCTCCGAGCACTTCCGCGGCTCGGGCTTCAAGGTGTTCGCCAAGCTGCTGGAGATCGATAAGAACGAGGTGTGGGCCATCCCTGCGCCGAAGGGCGGCTCGCGCGCCTTCTGCGACCGCATGAACTCGTGGGCGCAGGGCGAGGGCCAGCCGGGCCTCGGCTACATCATGTGGCGCGAGGGCAATGAGGGCGCGGGACCGCTGGCCAAGAACATCGGTCCGGAGCGTACCGAGGCGATCCGCCTCCAGCTCGGCCTCGGGGCGGAGGATGCGGCCTTCTTCGTGGCCGGCGATCCGGACAAGTTCGTGAAGTTCGCCGGCAGCGCCCGCACCCGGGTGGGCGAGGAGCTGAACCTCGTGGACACCGAGCGCTTCGAGCTGGCCTGGATCGTCGATTTCCCGTTCTACGAATGGAACGAGGACGAGAAGAAGGTGGACTTCTCCCACAACCCCTTCTCCATGCCGCAGGGGGGCCTCGATGCGCTGAAGACGCAGGATCCGCTCACCATCAAGGCGTTCCAGTACGACATCGCCTGCAACGGCTATGAGATCGCCTCGGGCGGCATCCGCAACCACCGGCCCGAATCCATGGTGAAGGCGTTCGAGCTGGCCGGCTATGACGAGCAGACGGTGATCGAGCGCTTCGGCGGCATGTACCGCGCCTTCCACTATGGGGCGCCGCCCCATGGCGGCATGGCGGCGGGCGTGGATCGCATCGTCATGCTCTTGTGCGGGGTGACGAACCTGCGCGAGATCTCGCTCTTCCCCATGAACCAGCAGGCCCTCGACCTGCTGATGGGCGCCCCCAACGAGGCGACGCCCAAGCAGTTGCGCGAGCTCTCCATCCGCCTCGCGCCGCAGAACAAGTAGGGTCGGACCGGGAACCGCCGCGCCGGGCGGCGGTTCCGTCCCCCGCGCTCAGGGCGCGGGCTTCGCCTTGTCCGGCGCCACCTCGGCCGAGAGCTTGAACAGGCTCAGCGCCGCCAAGGGCTCGTCGCTCATCAGCAGCGGCGCCACCGGCTGATCGGACCGCGGCGTGCCCGTCAGGGTGATGCTCGTGGGGTTCTTCACGAAGGTCTTCACCACCTCGCCCACCGCCGGCGCTTCGGGCACCGCAGGCGCCAGCGCGGCCACCATTGCGTCGATGTTGGCGAGCAGCTCCTGGCGCAGGGCGTCGGGCGTGGTGTTGGAGGCGGCGGAGAGCTGGTCCAGCATCAGCTTGGCGAGGCCGAGATCGGTGAGGGTGAGCTTGAACGGGCGCGCGCTCGCCTTGCCGAGCGCGTCCATGGCCGCCGCCTCGTCGTCGAACATGGATTTCGGCAGGTTGCCGAGCCCGCCCTCGAAGGCGACGGAGAAGGCGTTGTCCACCCGCATGCCGGCGGGCGCGACCGTCAGCGCCTTGGCGTCCGGGTCATAGGCCATGCTGAAATCGAGGTTGAGCGTGGCCGAGGTCATGCCCGCATTGGCGAGATAGACATAGGGCTCGCCGTCGCTGGCATGGATCGGGCCGGTGGCATCCTGCAGCGTGACCGCCATCCGGGTCGGCAAATTGCCGGCGAAGTGGCTCCAAGACAGGGCGAAATGGCCCACCTTGGCGGTCCCCGCGGCGCCCGGTCCCTCGCTGTCATAGGGCATCTCCAGCCCCTCCGCCTCGATCGCGGAGAACAGCCGGAACAGGCCGAGGGCGCCCGAGGCGGACGGCTCCTCGGCGAGGTCGGCGAGCGAGGCGAGCTGGTGGAGCGAGAGCTGGCGCACCGCGAGCCGGTTCATCTTCACCGGCTCCTTGTCGGTGTTGGTGCCGCTGACGCCGGTCAGGGTCAGGCCGTCGAGCAGGCCGGCGGCATAGCCGTCCAGCACGGCCGAGGCGAAGGTGACGGTCTCGTCGCCGTCCTTGCTCATCCCGTTGGTGACCGAGAAGCTGGTGAAGGCGAGGCCGTCCAGCATGGTGGCGGTGGCCTTGAGCACCTCGCGCGCCTCGTCGAGGCTGAGGTCGCCGCCTTTCAGGGCGAGCTGGTCGAGCCGGGCCATCTGCTCCGGGGCGAAGGCGGCCGGCTTGATGCCCATGTGCTCCAGCACCATGGGGCCGGAGGAGCCGGTCACCCCGTCGGAGCGGGTGATCTTGTAGCTGGCCGACACCACCTTGCCGTAGACCTCCTGATACTGGTCGCCCGCCGCCGAGCCGCCGGTCACGGCGAGCATGGGCGCGGTGTCGATGAGGGCGGCGACGAGGCCGTTCACCTCGCCCTTGGCGGTGACGGGGGCGTCCGCGCCGGCGGCCTTGCCTTCGGTGGTGAAGGCGATCTTGTCCACGATCAGGCTGCGGATCTTGCCGTATTCCACCCCTTCCGCCGCGAGGTCGGTGGTGGCAAAGCTCACGCTCGGCCGGGCCGCGTCGGCCGCCTGGTCCACCCGGGCGGTGAGCTCGGGAATGGTCACCTTGGCGGCGCCCGTGGCGGCGAACTGCAGCAGGATGGCGCGCAGCGGCCCGTAGGGATTGGGCGCGGCCGTCGCGGCAGCCGGCTGGGCGGCGAGATCGCGGGCCAGGGCGATGGGGCCGACGTAGCGGTCGATCATCACCTTGGGCACATCGACGGCGACCTTGGCGCCCGGCAGCGCGCCCGGCGCCCGCACGGTCAGGCCTTCGAGATCCAGCGTGTCGGCGGTGAAGCGCCCGTCATTCACCGGCGATGCGCCGGTGGCGGTCAGCTTGTCGACGGCGATGCGCGTGCCGTCGGCGGTGGCGATGGAGAGGCCGGAGACGGTCACGCCGCGGCTGGCGGCATCGACGGCGAGGCTGCGGTAGCTGGCCTCCACGCCCTTCTCCTTGAGGGCGGCGAAGGCGGCGGTCACGTCGCTCTCCACCCGCGTGGTGGCGAAGCGGCCGAAGGTGAAATACCCCACCACCGCGACGAGCAGCAGGGCGAGAAGCCCGGCGACGATCTTCTTCATGGATCCCCATCCTTATGGGCCGGCTCTCCCGGCCCGGACGCTCGCGGCGGCGCGGGTGAAAATCTTGACGAATCGACTCGCCCGCCGGGCGCGAAGCGCTTATGCAGGAGCACCATAACGCAAAGTCGGGAAACTTCGCTGTCCGCGACACGCACAAGGCGCGGCGGCGAGGGGCGGGCCCGCTGTGGTTGAGTCGTCAATAGCGATTCAACCTCAGCGGTGGATTCGCCTTCATTCAAAAGGTTAGGGTGCGATCCGGGGGCGGGCGGGACCACAAAGCGGTTCCCTCGGCACCGATCGCGCTCTAGGTTCGCGGCGCCCGGCGCAGGCCGGCGCATGACGGAGGCTTGGGCAAGGCATGGCGTCCAACTTTTCTGAGGATCTGCGTTCCGGCGCGCTCGTGTATCACCGCCTCCCGAAGCCCGGAAAACTCGAGATCAAGGCCACCAAGCCGCTGGGCAACCAGCGCGACCTCGCGCTCGCCTATTCGCCGGGCGTGGCGGTGGCCTGCGAGGCCATCGCCGCCGATCCGCTGGCGGCCGCCGAATACACCACCCGCGCCAATCTCGTGGGCGTGGTCTCCAACGGCACCGCGGTGCTCGGCCTCGGCGCCATCGGCCCGCTCGCCGGCAAGCCGGTGATGGAGGGCAAGGCCGTCCTGTTCAAGAAGTTCTCCGGCATCGACGTGTTCGACATCGAGATCGACGCCATGACGGTGGAGCGCATGGTGGACGTCATCAGCGCGCTGGAGCCCACCTTCGGCGGCATCAACCTCGAGGACATCAAGGCCCCCGAGTGCTTCGAGGTCGAGCGCCTGCTGCGCGAGCGCATGAAGATCCCGGTGTTCCACGACGACCAGCACGGCACCGCCATCATCGTCGGCGCGGCGGTGCGCAACGCCATGGAAGTGGGTAACCGCAAGATCGAGGACCTGAAGATCGTCGCCTCGGGTGCCGGCGCCGCGGCGCTGGCCTCGCTCAACCTCCTCGTCACCCTCGGGGCGAAGAAGGAGAACATCTGGGTCTGCGACATCGAGGGCCTCGTCTATGAGGGCCGCAACACCCTCATGGATCCCTACAAGGAGAAGTTCGCCCAGAAGACCGACCTGCGCACCCTCGACCAGGTGATCGAGGGCGCCCACATCTTCCTCGGCCTCTCCGCCGGCGGCGTGCTGAAGCCGGAGATGGTGAAGAAGATGGCGCCCAACCCGCTGATCATGGCGCTGGCCAATCCCACCCCCGAGATCATGCCGGAGGTGGCCCGCGAGGCGCGGCCCGACGCCATGATCTGCACCGGCCGCTCGGACTTCCCGAACCAGGTCAACAACGTCCTGTGCTTCCCCTACATCTTCCGCGGGGCGCTGGACGTGGGCGCCACCGACATCAATCCCGAGATGAAGATGGCCGCCGTGGAGGCCATCGCCGCCCTCGCCCGCGAGGCGCCGTCCGACGTGGTGGCGCGCGCCTATGGCGGTGAGGCCCGCTCCTTCGGCGCCGATTCGCTCATTCCCTCGCCGTTCGATCCGCGCCTCATCCTGCGCATCGCGCCGGCGGTGGCGAAGGCGGCCATGGATACCGGCATCGCCACGCGGCCGATCGCCGATTTCGACGCCTACAACGCCAAGCTCGACCACTTCGTGTTCCGCTCCGGCTTCATCATGCGGCCGCTGTTCGCCCAGGCGAAGCGCGACATCAAGCGCGTGATCTATGCCGAGGGCGAGGACGAGCGCGTGCTGCGCGCGGTCCAGGCGGTGGTGGAGGAAGGCATCGCCCGTCCGGTGATCGTCGCCCGCCCGAGCGTGGTGGAGACCCGCATCAAGCGCTTCGGCCTTTCCATCGCCGCGGGGCAGGACTTCGACCTCATCAACCCCGAGGACGATCCGCGCTATCGCGACTATGTGCGCGATTATGTCGAGGTCGCCGGCCGCCGCGGCGTGACGCCGGACGCGGCGCGCACCCTGGTGCGCACCCATCCCACCGTGATCGCGGCGCTCGCGGTGCGGCGCGGCGAGGCGGACGCCATGCTGTGCGGCATCGAGGGCCGCTTTACCCGGCATCTGCGCCAGGTGCGGGACATCATCGGCCGGGCGCCGGGGGTGAAGGAGCTGGCGGCGCTGTCGCTGCTCATCACCTCGAAGGGCAACTTCTTCCTCTGCGACACCCAGATCCAGACCGAGCCCACCGCCCCCGACCTCGCCGAGATGACGGTGCTGGCGGCGGCCCACGTGCGCCGCTTCGGCCTTGAGCCGCGGGTGGCGCTGCTCTCCCACTCCAACTTCGGCAGCCACGAGACCCTGTCGGCCAAGCGCGTCCGCGCCGCCCTCGACATCGTGCGCGAGCGCGCGCCGGACCTCCAGGTGGAAGGCGAGATGCAGGCCGACGCGGCGCTGGTGGAGGAGATCAGGAAGCGCAGCCTGCCCAATGCCCGCCTCGCCGGCGTCGCCAACGTGCTGGTGATGCCGGACCTCGACGCGGCGGACATCGCCTACAACATGATCAAGGTGCTGGGCGACGCGCTGCCCGTCGGCCCCATCCTGATGGGCACGGCGAAGCCGGCGCACATCCTGAGCCCGTCCATCACCGCCCGCGGCATCGTCAACATGACGGCGGTGGCGGCGGCGGAGGCTCAGACCGAGGTCTGATCGCGCGGGGTTCGAGCGAAAGTCAGGGGCGCGTCGCGCGGACACCGCGGGCGCGCCATTTGCGTTTTCCGGTGCGTCAGACCAGCGGGATCTCGTAGAGCAGGTGCGGATAGTCCGCATACCAGGCCGGCGGGCTCCGGCGCAGCAGCAGGCCGCCATTGGCCTCGATGATGCGGCGCGAGGCGGCGTTGTCCTCGGCGCAGCTCAGCCGGACGATGCCGATGCCCATGCCGCGGCAGATCTCCAGCGCCAGCGCCAGGATGCGCCGCCCGTGGCCCTGCCCCTGCCGGGCGGGGCGGATGGCATAGCCCACATGGCCGCCGAAATGGGCCAGCACATGGGTATCGATGCGGGCGCGGATATTGACCGTGCCGATGAAGTCGCCCCCTTCCACCAGCCAGAAGGTGGTGGACGGCACCGACGGCATGCGGTGGCCGTGGTCGGCCTGAGGGATCTGCCCGTCCTTGTCGAGCTCCTTCAGATAGTCCGCGAAATGGCCGGCGATGAAGGCGATGGCGTCGTCGTCGAACGGCGTGTGCCGGGCCCAGAAGAAGCCCTCGCGCAAGGCGTCGAGATAGCTGTCGCGGAAGGCGGGCGAGGGGCGGGCGAGGAAGGAGTGCTCGGTCATGAAACGCCCAGCGGGCCGGGCCGGAGGTGGCGCGGCGGATGAACCGCAAGCGTGACGCTGGGATCCGCCCCCGGCAAGCACAATTGGCGCCGCTGCCGGCCAGTTCGGTCCGATGCTCAGGGGCAGGCACGCCCGCAATGGCAGGGCGGAATGCCGGCTGATGGCGTCTTTCGCGTCAGGCGCTGACGTCAACGCGGGCCGGGCGGGCGTGGCAGCCGCCCTGCGCGCTCGGGCACCGCTCAGCTCTGCCAGGCGCGGGGGCGATAGAAAGTGTGCACGCCGATGCGGTCCAGCTTGCGCATCTCCCGCACCCAGCGCGGATGCACCCAATAGGCATGGTAATGGGTGGCGGCGCCCACGCTGTCGAGCCACAGCTTGCCGTCCAGCATGTCGGAGGCGATCTCCTTCGCCTGCACCCACATGTCGGGCTCGCGGATGACTTCCTTCACATTGTCGCAGGCGAAGGTGAACTGGCAGGCGAGGTGGCGATTGGCGTTCTGGTAGACCGCCTTGCAGACGTCATGGGGGTAATAGCCGGAGAACACCCGGTTGATCACCACCTGGGCCACGGCGATCTGGCCGCGCTTGGGCTCGCCCCGGCTCTCGAAATAGACCGCCTCGGCGAGGCATTTCTCCGCCTGGGCGCGCTCCGTGCCCGCAAGGCCGAGGCGCTGCGCCGGAGTGGCGTCGGCGCTGGCGGCGGCGAGCACGCCGTCGAAGGCGGGACGTTCGGAGGGCAGGGGCACGATGCCCTGGTCGGCGAGGGCGGGATATTCGAAGGCAAGCGGGGGAAAGAGCTGCGGCGTGCTGCCGAACACCGCCACCGGGTCCTGGTAGAGCGGCTTCGCCGCCGTCGGGCCGGACAGGGCGACGGGCGTCGTCACCGCGGATTCGGGCGCGGTCATCAGCGGCGCATCGCGGTCGAAGGCGCTGAGCGGGATGGCGTTAATGGCGGCGATGTCGGGACCGAAGCTCGCGCCGGGCGTCAGCTCCACGTCGGCATCGGCCAGGAAAGGCACTTCCAGAAGGGTGTCGAGCGCAACCACCAGCAGGGCGCTCTGATCATAGACCGGAACCGGCTCAGGGCCGAAGATCAGCGGGGCGCCATCGGTATCGGGCGCGATGCCGAGCGTGCCGTCGGCGTCCTCGGTCGCCAGCAGCGCGACCACGGTCTCGGTCTTGGCCTGCTGCGCGGGCGCCTCGGCATCGGGGCTGCCGGGCAAAGCGACGAGGCCGGTGCCGATGGGGCGGGGCAGGTCCAGGGTCGCCACCTTGAGCGCCTTGAGCGGACCCGAGAGCAGGGCCGGGCCCTGGGATCCGGGAACCTCGGACACGGCGCCGGCCCAGGCGGCTGACCCTGCGCCC
>JAFIHR010000368.1 GCA_017849325.1 Xanthobacter autotrophicus
CCGCCCGTTGCCGGCTGATGCAGCGCCACCGGCACTCCGGAGCGCCGGCAGGCCGCATCCATGATCCGGCTGTTGGCCGGGTTGGAGATCCGGTCGTCCAGCGCCTGAACGAGGAACACCGGCGGGCAGTCCGGACCCACATGGGTCTCGACCGACCAGTCCGCGCTCTGCTGCGGCGTCGGATGGTCGCCGATCAGCGCGCGCCGCGTGGACGTGCGGTCATAGGGCGGTTCGAGGGTGATCACCGGATAGATCAGCGCCGCCGCATCGGGCCGTGCGGAGAGGGCGTCGGCCGCATCACCCGGAGGGTAGGCGGCGAAGGCCGCGCGGGCGCTCGCCAGGCCGAGGAGGTGCCCGCCGGCGGAGAAGCCGAGCACGCCCAGCCGCGCGGGGTCGAGCGCGCCCTCGCCGGCGCGGGCGCGAATCAGCCGCAGCGCGCGCTGGGCATCCTGGAGCGGCGCCAGCGGCCCCGCGTTCCAGCCCTCCGGCGGCAGCCGGTAGCTGAGGACGAAGGCGGTGATGCCATGGGCGGTCAGCCAGCGGGCGGCGGGTTCCGCCTCGCTGCGCATCTGGATGCGCCTGTAGCCGCCTCCGGCCGCCACCAGCATGGCCGCCCCGTTGGGCCGCGCCGGTCGGAAAACCTCCATCTGCGGCCGGGCAATGTGGCTGACTGCCCCATTGGAGCCGACGCGCACCGGGCCCGACGGTCCGCCCCCACCCGGCGGCGGACCCGGCCAGAGCGGGATGATCTCGGTCTCGCTCGCCGCGACTCCCGGGGCGGCGGAGGATGCCGCCCAACGGAGCGGAGGTGCTCCGAGAAGCGCGAGGGACAGCGAGAGCAGGGTGCGGCGATTCATCTTCCTGGCCGGGACAGGGCGCCTTCGGGCCGATCGGCCGTGGTTTGCCGCACGCCAGAAGATCACAGGACTCCCGGCGTTGCGAGCCCGTTCCACCCGGCATCGGGCGGCCGTTCGGGCGGCGCGGCGGCCGCCTGATGGGGCGTGGGCGCGGCCTCCGGCGCGGACCATAGGGGTTCCCACGACTTGAGCGGGCCAGGGTCCAGGCCCTATGTTCCGCTACGTCATGTCTATGCCCGCGGATCCATCCGCCACCCCCGCAGACGCCACCGCCATTCAGCAATCCGCCGGTGCCGCGGCCGCACCGGCTCCCGCCACGCGACCCGCCGCATCCGATTGGCACGCCGTGGCCGCCGGCGACGTCGTTGCCGCGCTGGCGACATCCGATGGCGGCATTTCCAGCGCCGAGGCGCGGGAGCGGCTGTCCCGCCATGGCCCGAACACCCTGCCGGAGGTGGCGCCGCGCCATCCGGTGATGCGTTTCCTCGCGCAGTTCAACAATGCCCTGATCTATTTCCTGCTGGCTGCGGCCGTGGCCGCCGTGCTGCTGCGCCACCATGTGGATGCGGCCGTGATCCTGGCGGTGGTGCTCATCAACGCGCTGGTGGGCTTCCTGCAGGAAGGCAAGGCGGAGAAGGCGCTCAATGCCATCCGCCAGATGATCTCCCCCAGGGCCCGGGTGTGGCGCGACGGCGCGCCCACCAGCGTGCCGGTGGCCGATCTGGTGCCCGGCGACCTCGTGCTCCTGGAAGCCGGCGACCGCGTGCCGGCGGACCTGCGTCTCATCAAGGCGCGCAGCCTGCTGGTGGACGAGGCGATGCTGACCGGCGAATCGGTGCCCTTCGCCAAGCATCCCGATCCCGTCGCGCCCAACGCGCCTTTGGGCGAGCGGGCGTCCATGGCGTTTTCCGGGACGCTCGTGGCGGCGGGGCAGGGGACGGGCATCGCCGTCGCCACCGGCCAGCGCACCGAGATCGGGCGCATCAGCGCGCTGATCCAGTCGGTCGAGCCCATCGTCACGCCCCTGCTGAGGCAGATCAACCAGTTCGGCCAGCAGTTCACCGTCGTGGCCTTCGTGGTGTCGGCGGCGCTGTTCGCCTTTGCCACCTTCGTGCGGGGCTACGACTGGGCCGAGGCGCTCATCGCCGTGGTGGCCCTCGCCGTGGGGGCGATTCCCGAGGGGCTGCCCGCGGTCATCACCATCACGCTCGCCATCGGCGTGCAGCGCATGGCGGCGCGCAATGCGGTGATCCGCCATCTCCCGGCGGTGGAGACGCTGGGGGCCACCTCGGTCATCTGCTCCGACAAGACCGGCACCCTGACCCGCAACGAGATGACGGCCCGGCGCATCGTCACCGCGTGCCATACGCTTCTGGCCGGCGGTTCGGGCTACGCGCCCGAGGGGGCGCTGACCGCGAGCCCCGACGTGCCCGGAGACCAGGACGATCTCGACGCCCTGGAGGCGTCCGCGCCCCTGATCCGCGCCGGCCTCCTGTGCAACGACGCCCACCTTGCCTGCGCGGCTGGCCGCTGGCGGGTGGAGGGCGATCCCATGGAGGGGGCGCTGGTGGCCCTCGCCATGAAGGCCGGCCTCAGCCCGGAGCATGTGCGCGGGGAATGGCCGCGGCTCGACGAGATCCCGTTCGATGCCCAGTACCGCTTCATGGCGACGAGCCACGTGAACGCCCAGGGCGTGCCGGCCCTGTTCATCAAGGGCGCGCCGGAACAGGTGCTCGCCATGTGCGCGCAGCAGGCCGCGCCGGGGGGCACGGCGCCCGTCGATGCGGATTTCTGGACCAGCCGGATCGCCGAGGCGGCGGCCGCGGGCGAGCGGGTGCTGGGCTTCGCCGCCGGCACGCCGGTGCATGCCGACGGGCGGCTGTCCCTCGACGAATTGGGGCACAGCCTCACCTTCCTCGGCCTCGTCGGCTTCATCGATCCGCCGCGCGACGAGGTGGTGGCGGCCATCGCCCGCTGCCACGCGGCTGGCATAAGGGTGAAGATGATCACCGGCGATCATGGCGCCACCGCTTCCGCCATCGCCCGCCAGCTCGGCCTCACGGAGCGGCCGGACGTGGTGACCGGCGACATGATCGATGCCACGCCCGAGGCGGAGCTTGCCGATCTCGTGGACCGTGCCGAGGTGTTCGCCCGCACCAATCCCGAGCACAAGCTGCGCATCGTGCGGGCGCTGAAGTCGCGCGGGCAGGTGGTGGCCATGACCGGCGACGGGGTGAACGACGCGCCCGCCCTCAAGCAGTCGGACGTGGGCGTCGCCATGGGCATCAAGGGCACCGAGGCCGCCAAGGAGGCGGCCAGCATGGTGCTGCTCGACGACAATTTCGTCTCCATCGCCGCCGCGGTGAGCGAGGGGCGCACGGTCTACGACAACATCCGCAAGGTGATCGCCTGGACCCTGCCCACCAATGGCGGCGAGGCGATCACCGTCATCGCCGCCATCCTGTTCGGCTTCGTCATGCCCATGTCGGCGGCGCAGATCCTGTGGATCAA
>JAFIHR010000059.1 GCA_017849325.1 Xanthobacter autotrophicus
CGACGCGCTGACCGCCATGGAGTTCGACCTGCTCAAGGTGTTCGCCGAGAATCCCAACCGGGTGCTCAGCCGCGACCGGCTGCTGGACCTCGCCCACAACCGGGACAACGATCCGTTCGACCGCAGCATCGACGTGCGCATTACCCGGCTGCGCAAGAAGATCGAGGCCGACCCGGCCAAGCCCCAGACCATCAAGACGGTGCGGGGCGTCGGCTACCTGTTCGTGCCCGGCCGCAAGGGGTGAGCGGGGCTCAGCCCCGGTCCGGCGCGGCGGCGACGGCGTGCGGACGGGCCGGACCGCCCTGCCCCACCGGCGCGTTCGCCGTCGCCTTGGCGGCCGCCGCGCGCATCACGCCGGCGACGATGCCGTAGGCCTCGGTCCACGCGGCGCGCAGCTCGGGAGTGAAACGGCGGCCGAAATAGAGCGACAGGGTCTCGATGAGGGCGGTGCCGACCTCGGCATAATGGGCGTCCTTCACCCCGTAGCCCACATGGCGCACCGCCAGGGTCTCCAGCACCGGGACCGTGGCGTCGAGCGCGCGCAGGGACCCCACCACCTGGGCGAGCGCCTGCATCAGCTTGTCGCCCTGGGCGGCCATGTCGGCGGTGTGGAACAGCCGGCGCAGCGCCGGATCGAGCACGAACAATCGTTCGTAGAACAGCGCGGCGGCGTCGTCCTTCGCGGCGAACACTTCGGCGAAGCTGTCCTCGATCAGGCTGATCTGATGATCCTGCATGGCGCAACTCCGTGCGTTGCCGCGGCACCCCGCCCGCCGGCGCCAGATGCGCCTTCGCCGGGACCTGCCGCCGAGTTTCAGTTCGTCGGAGCGCTGCACGTGGGCGTCAGCTCCGAGACCCGAATATGCGGGGTGATCGTTGCAGTCGCACTTCGCGCCCGCCGGCGAAATGTTTCAATTATTTCGCGGCGCGCGGCGCGGCTGCGGCATCGGCGGGCTTGCAGAGGTCGGCGAGGAAGCCGCGGATGTCCGCCGGGGAGAACGGCTTCTCGATCAGCGGGCAGCCGGAGCGGGCGAGGAAACGCCCCGCGGCCGGTCCCAGCGTGTCGCCGGTGATGAAGCCGATGCGGGTGGCCAGCTCCGGCCGGTGGACGAGCAGCCAGTCGTAGAAGGCCGGCCCGTCGCCGTCGGGCATGCGGATGTCGCACAGGATGGCGGCGAAGCCCGACGCCTGGGCCAGCACCAGACCCCGCGCCTCGGCCGCGCTGTGAGCGACGGCGGGGATATGGCCGAGATCCTCGGTGATTTCGGCCAATAGGGCGGCGATTTCCGGCTCGTCGTCGATGATGAGCACGTGCTGGTAGGTCGGGCGGCCGGTCTTGGCCGGAACGCTGCCCTCCGTCTCGGTCTCGGCCCGCTCGTCCGCCGGCAGCAGCGGCAGATGAACCTGGAAGCAGGCGCCGCCCGAGGGCGCGTCGATCAGCTCCAGCGTGCCGCCATGGGCCTCGATGAGGCCGCGCGACACCGCAAGGCCGATGCCGGTTCCCGCCCCCTGCGGCTTGGTGGTGAAGAACGGGTCGAACACCCGCGAGCGGATCTGGTCCGGGATGCCCGGGCCGTTGTCCTCCACCTTCAGCAGCACCGCATCGCCGGAGGCGTCGAGGCCGAGATGGATGGCAATCCGCCGCTCGCTCGTCACGGTCTCCTCCAGCGCCTGCTGGGCGTTGACGAGGAGATTGAGCAGCACCTGGTGGATCTGCCCGGCATCGAGCATCAGCGGCGGCAGGGACGAATCGAGCTCGCACTCCACCCGGACGCCGGCGGCGCGCATGTTGTAGCTGAGCAGGTCCACCGCCTCGTTGACCACGTCGACGAGCTTGGTGGCCTTGCGCTCGGCTTCCTTCTGGCGGGCCATGGCCAGGAAGCTCCGCACGATGCGGGCGCAGCGGTTGGCCGCCGTCGCGATGCGGTCGCAGCGCGACAGCAGCTTCTCGGCGAAGGGCAGGTGCGCGCCCTCCTTGGCCACCTGCTCGCGCAGCATCATGGTCTGGCCGGTGACGATGGAGAGCGGGTTGTTGAGCTCGTGGGCGACACCTGCGAGCAGGGAGCCGAGGGCGGCGAGCTTCTCCTTCTGGTGCAACGCATTGCGCTGGCGCTTGATCTCCTCCTCGGCGCGCTTGGCGGCCGAGAGGTCGCGCATGTGGGCGGCGAACAGGCGCCGGCCGCCGCGCGTGACGTCGGTGATCGCCAGCTCGATGGGGATGCGGGTGCCGTCGGCCAGCACGGCGGGAAGCTCCAGGCGCTTGCCCAGCACCCGGCTCAGCCCGGTTTCGAGGTAGGCGCGCATGCCCTCGGTATGCGCGGTGCGAAATTCCTCGGGAATGATGAGATCGGCCACCGGACGGCCCAGCGCCTCGGTCTTGGTGTAGCCGAAGATGGCCTCGGCGGCGGGGTTGAAGTCCACCACCAGGCCCTGGTCGTCCATGATCACGATGCCGTCCAGCGCGGTGCCCACCACGGCCGCGTGGTAGGCCTCCTCGGCCTCCTGCGCGGCGATGCGGCTCACCAGCTCCTGCTCGCGGGCCTTCAGGTCCGTGAGGTCGCGCGCCACCGCGAAGAAACCGTGCACCGGCCCCTGCGGCTCGGGACGGAAGGGGGTGATGGCCTCCTGCACGAAGCGCCGGCCGAAGCGGCCGTAGTCGGCCCAGCCCTCCCAGCGGATGGATTCGCCCGCCGCCAGGCGCGCCATCATCGGCTCGTAGGCGGCGAAGATCTCCTCGCCCAGGATCTCGCCGACGTGGCGGCCGATGACCTCGGCCTCGGTAAGGCCGAGGAAATCGAAGAACTCCTGGTTGGCGAAGCGGTAGATGCCGCCCACGTCGACCAACACCGCGCGGCCCGGAAGGGACCGGAACAAGGCGGTGAACAGGCCGAGGTCGGCGAGCTTCACCATGCTTGCGTCGCCGCCCACATGCTCGGGCGCGATCTCGTGCATCTCCAGAGACGGTTTCATGGTGCCCTGACCCACCTCTTCTCCATGGACCATCCCCCGCGATGCGGTCGGTCCCGCAAAGGCGAGGGACCGCCGGGCGCGCCCCCTGCTGCGTCCCGGCGGCCCCGGGGGGCCGCGCCCCCTCGGCCACCCCATTCTTATCACACGGAAGTCGGGTCTGTTTCAGCCGTTTGCCGGTGGCTCGAGCCGGGCCCGCACGGGCCCTGGGCTCCTCACACGCCGCTCAGGAGCAGCTTCGGCACGACGACCAGGAGCACGGCGGTCCACAGCGCCCAGGCGGCGAGGATCAGCCGGTCGGTGGTGGCGCGGCGGGCCATCAGCGAGGCGGGCCGCACCAGACGGGCAAGGAACATCATCTCGACGAAACCCCGCACCATCAGCGGCAGCGCCGCATAGGCCAGGAGGAGGACGAGCCCCATCACGGTGGCGATCACGCTGATGCGCAGCGCCAGCGACGGTGCGGAGCCGAACAGGACCTCGCCGATGGCGGCCACGAGGCCGATGGCGGCAAGGGCCGCCAGGCTCGCCGTGAGGAAAGCCCGGCTGGAGGGAAGAAAAGGGCGCATGGCCGGTGTCCGGAACATCCCCGTCGTGCTCACTCGCCCGAGAGAAGGGTGGACGCGGGCAGCGCGAGCAGCGGCGCGGCGTCGGGCTGCTCCGGATCGGCGACGATCGCCATGTGGGGCTCGCCTTCGGCCCAGCCGAGGAAGGTCTCGGTGGAGGCGTAGATGTCCTCCTCCGTGGAGATGAAGGAGGTCCACTCGCCGACGCCGCCAAGCTTCAGGAAGTCGCGGCTCAGCGGGCTGCAGCCCTCGGTGCTGATCCGGAACAGGGTGAAGTAGTGGCCGTCGGGCGAGAAGGCGCGGTCCGCAGTCTCCTCCGGGCGGAAGAAGGTCTCGTCGCTTTCGAGGTTGAAGCCGGCGACGGTCAGCTTCTCGCTGGTGCCCGCCTTGATGACGTCGATCTTGCGCCAGGCCAGCGCGCCGTCGGCGAGGCACTCGGGCTCGCTGAACAGCACCACGTCGCCGGTGACGGGGTTCTTCATGGCGAGCAGGGTGCGGCTCATGTCCACGTGGGACTGGGCGGCGGCGGTGGTGGTGCAGACGGCCTTGGGCTCATCTGCCGGATATCCCGCCTGAGCCGAGCCATGCGACAGGATCGCCAGCGCGGCAGTGGCACAAAACAGGGCGGGAATGGTCAAGCGGTTCATGGGAGCGAGCTCCGTTGTGGTGACCCGTTTGTCGCGCCGTTCCGTTTCGCCACGATTTCGCCGCACGTTACACTTGCTTCACCATTGTTTAACCATGTTGGCGCCCGGGCCCGGAAACCTGAAACATTGGTGAAAGACAGCCGCAAAGCGTGCAGCGGCGCCATTCCGGAGCGGCCCAGCCGCCGCGCCGCGCGCCAAGGCGGGGCCGCGCGCGGGCCCGGATGACTGCCGGCTGAAACATGCCGGCCCGCCGCACGCCTCGCGCGCGGTGGCGTGATCGGCCTTGGCTCGCCCTGCCGCGCCGGCGGGCCTATATAAGAAGCATCCGCCGGCCGCAGCGCTCCCACCCTGCGCTCCCCACCGATCCGGCGGCGTTTCAGGAGGATCCTTCATGGCCGCACCCCACCCCGCCTCGCGCCCGGATGCCCCCCGTTTCAGCCTCATGCGCGAACAGATGCTCATCGGCGGCCAATGGGTCGATGCCGACGGCGGCGCGCGGATCGAGGTGAACAATCCGGCCACCGGCGAGATCATCGGCTCGATCCCGAAGGCGGGAGCGGCCGAGACGCGCCGCGCCATCGAGGCCGCCGCCGAGGCGTTCCGGACCTGGCGCGCCACCACAGCCGGCGAGCGCGCGGCGAAGCTCCATAAGCTCGCCGACCTGATTCTCGAGAACACCGAGGAGCTCGCCGTCCTGCTCACCACCGAGCAGGGCAAGCCGCTGCCCGAGGCGCGCGGCGAGATCACCATCTCCGCCGCCTATGTGCGCTGGTTCGCCGAGGAGGCGCGGCGGCTCTATGGCGACGTCATTCCCTCGCCCTGGGCCGGGCGGCGCATCATCGTCACCAAGGAGCCGGTGGGGGTGTGCGCGGCCATCACGCCGTGGAACTTCCCCTCCTCCATGCTCTCGCGCAAGATCGGCGCGGCGCTGGCGGCGGGCTGCACCGTGGTGTGCAAGCCGTCCGAGCTGACGCCCTATTCCGGCCTCGCCTGGGGCGTGCTGGCGGAGATGGCGGGCATTCCGGCGGGCGTGGTCAACATCGTGGTGGGCGAGGCCCCGGCCATCGGCGCGGAGATGACCGCCAACCCGCTGGTGAAGAAGGTGACCTTCACCGGCTCCACCCCCGTGGGCAAGCTGCTGATGAAGCAGTCGGCCGAGACGGTGAAGAAGATCTCCCTGGAGCTGGGCGGCAACGCGCCCTTCATCGTGTTCGACGACGCCGACCTCGACCTCGCGGTGGAGCAGGCGATCGCCTCCAAATACCGCAACGTCGGCCAGACCTGCGTGTGCGCCAACCGCTTCTATGTGCAAGCCGGCATCTATGACGCCTTCGCCGAGCGGCTGGC
This sequence comes from Xanthobacter autotrophicus, assembly GCA_017849325.1. Lineage (GTDB taxonomy): Bacteria > Pseudomonadota > Alphaproteobacteria > Rhizobiales > Xanthobacteraceae > Xanthobacter > Xanthobacter autotrophicus_B. The sequence continues at coordinate 5,528 of JAFIHR010000059.1, forward strand.
CGCGGCCTCGAAGGCGCTCAAGGTGGGCAACGGCATGGAGGCGGGCGTGGTGGCCGGCCCGCTGATCGACGACCGGGCGCTCGCCAAGGTGGAGCGCCTCCTGAAGGACGCCCTCGACAAGGGCGCCGAGGTGCTCACCGGCGGCAAGCAGCCGGCCGAGGGCGGCACTTTCTTCGAGCCCACGGTGCTGAAGGGCGCGACCCAGGCCATGGCCTTCGCCCGCGACGAGATCTTCGGGCCGCTGGCCCCGCTCTTCAAGTTCGAGACCGAGGAGGAGGCCGTCTCCTACGCCAATTCCACCGAATACGGCCTCGCCTGCTACTTCTTCACCAAGGACCTCGGCCGCACCTTCCGGGTGGCGGAGGCCCTGCAATACGGCCAGGTAGGCATCAATGCGGGCGTCATCACCACGGAAGTGGCGCCGTTCGGCGGCGTGAAGGAGAGCGGCTTCGGCCGCGAGGGCTCCAAATACGGCTGCGAGGACTATCTCAACATCAAGTACATGTGCCTCGGGGGGCTGTGAGGCCCCCCGCCCCGGCCGCGGCGCCCTTGCCTGCGCGGGAGGGCGACCGGCTCACGCCGGCGGCGCGAAGCGCAGGGCGATGGCGATGCGGTTCCAGGCGTTGATGGCGCCGATGGTGACGCTGAGATAGAGCGCCTCATCGGCGGTGAAATGGGCCCGCAACGCCGTCCAGTCGGCGTCGGAGGCGGCCTCCGCCTCCAGCTCGGTGAGCGCCTCGGCAAAGCCGAGCGCCGCCTTCTCCCGCTCCGAGAAGATGCCCGCGTCGCGCCACGCGGCGAGCAGGTCGAGCTTGTCCTGCGGCACGCCCGCCTTGCGCGCCACGCCGAGATGGAACTTGAGGCAGAAGGCGCAGCCGTTGATCTGCGAGGCGCGCAGCTTGACCAGCTCGGTCAGGCCCTTCTCGAGGCCCGACGCATCCACGCCCTTGGTGAGGGCGGCGAGCCCGGCATAGATGTCCGGCGCCTGCCGGGTGAAGGTTGCGTAGTCGGGACGGGCGAGCAGGTCCGCCGCCGCCGTGTCAGGTGCCGTCTCCATTGCCACGTCTGGCCCTCCGCGCCGGGATCGGTCATTATCAAAGCTCGAACATCATATCAGAGCTTTGATATGGACGACAATGCAGCTTCGCTCATGCCACCTCCCGGCGAGGGCCGGCGCGGCACGGAGGGCTATCTCGGCTACCTGCTGCGCCAGGCATCCCACGCCTATCGCCAGCGCATGGAGAAGGCGCTGGCCGACCTCGGCGTGACGCCGCCGCAATTCACCGTGCTCACGATGCTCGGCGCCTATCCGGGCCTGTCGGGCGCCGATCTCGCCCGCGCCGCGTTCGTGACGCCCCAGACGGTGAGCGTGATCCTCGCCAATCTGGAGCGGGCCGGCCTCGTCGGCCGCCGCGCCCATGAGGTGCACGGGCGCATCCGTCCCGCCGCGCTGACCGATGCCGGCCGCGACCTCCTGGCCCGGGCCCGCGCCAGGGTGCAGGCGCTCGATCCGGGGCTGCGGTCAGATCTTTCCCCCGCCGAGGAGGCGGTGGTGCGGCGCTGGCTGGTGGCGATCGCCTGCAAGGAGGCGTGAGCCGCCCTCAGCTCTTCATCCGGTAGCCGGTGCGGAAGATGAAATGGACGATGACGAGGCACAGCGCGAGGAAGCCCAGCGTCATGGCGAGGCTCACCTCCACCGACACGTCGGAGAGGCCGAAGAAGCTCCAGCGGAAGCCGGAGATCAGATAGAGCACCGGATTGAACAGCGTCACCGTGCGCCATGCCGGGGGCAGCATCTCCACCGAATAGAAGGCGCCGCCCAGAAACGTCAGCGGCGTGATCACCAGCATGGGGATGAGCTGCAGCTTCTCGAAGCTGTCCGCCCAGATGCCGATGATGAAGCCGAGCAGCGCGAAGGTCACCGCGGTCAGCACCAGGAAGCCCAGCATCCACAATGGGTGCAGGATGGTGAGCGGGGTGAACAGCGCCGCCGTGGCGAGGATGATGAGCCCCAGCGCCACCGATTTCGTCGCTGCCGCGCCGACATATCCGGTGACGATCTCCAGCGGCGAGACGGGCGCCGAGAGGATCTCGTAGATGGTGCCGCTGAAGCGCGGGAAATAGATGGCGAAGGAGGCGTTCGCCACCGACTGGGTGAGCAGGGTCAGCATGATGAGGCCCGGCACCAGGAAGGCGCCGTAGGGCACACCTTCGATATCCGCCATGTGCCCGCCGATGGCCGAGCCGAACACGACGAAATAGAGCGTGGTGGAGATGACCGGAGACACCACGCTCTGCAGCAGGGTGCGCAGGGTGCGGGCCATCTCGAAGACATAGATGGCGCGGATGGCTCGCAGATTCACGGCTCGCGCCTCACCAGGCTGACGAAGATCTCTTCCAGCGAGCTTTCGCGGGTGCGCAGGTCCCTCACCGCGATGCCCGATGCGGCCACGGCGCGCAGCAGGTCGGCCACGGCCGGATGGCCGGCGCGCTCCCCTGGGGCGCCTTCCTTGGCGGCGGCATAGGTATAGGTCAGCTCCCGCCCGTCCGGCGCGAGGGCGAGATCGAACGGCGCGAGAAGGTCCGGCACTCCGGCGAGCGGAGCGGACAGCTCCAGGGTCAGCCGCTTCTCGCCCAGCTTCTTCATCAGCGCCGCCTTGTCCTCCACCAGGATGAGCTCGCCATGGTTGATGACGCCGACCCGGTCGGCCATCTCCTCCGCCTCCTCCAGATAATGGGTGGTGAGGATGATGGTGACGCCCTCCTCGCGCAGGGTGCGCACGAGGTTCCACATGTCGCGCCGCAGCTCCACGTCCACCCCGGCGGTGGGCTCGTCGAGGAACAGCACCTCCGGCTGGTGCGACAGCGCCTTGGCGATCAGCAGGCGCCGCTTCATGCCGCCCGACAGGGTGCGGATGAGCGCGTCCCGCTTCTCCCACAGGGAGAGGCTCCTCAGCAGCGTCTCGATATAAGCGGGGTCCGGCGGCCGGCCGAACAGGCCGCGCGAGAAGCACACGTTGTCCCGCACCCGCTCGAAGGAATCGGTGGTCAGCTCCTGCGGCACGAGGCCGATCTTGGCGCGGGCGGCGCGGTAGTCGGTGATGATGTCGTGGCCGTCCACGCTCACGGTGCCCGCGCTCGGCGTGACGAGGCCGCAGACGATGGAGATGAGCGTGGTCTTGCCCGCCCCGTTGGGGCCGAGCAGCGCGAAGATCTCGCCGCGGCGGATGTCGAGACTCACATCCTTCAGGGCGCTGTGGCCGCTGGCATAGGTCTTGGAGAGATGCGCGATGGAGATCACGGGCCGGCACGCTCAGCGGGACGGAGGAAGGGGCGCGGGCGCGCCCGCCGCCGATGCGGGCAGCGGCAAGCCGGGCGGTGTTAGATCACGCCCGCGGCGCCGCGAAAAGCCCCTTTCGGCGCCGCGGCAGGCCCGGCCGCAGCGCCCGCGCCGCCCGGCGCGTGATGCGATGGGGGCCGGCGGCGCGTTGACAACCTCGTGATCCGGGGAAGGGCCCGCCGCTCGCGTTCCCGGCGGGCGGACCTCAGGCGCCCTGGATCGCCGCGAGCTTCCAGTCGCCGCCCGCCTCGCGGGTGAAGGTCCACACTTCGGTGCGCTCGCCGGAGGCATCGCCGTCCGGGCGCCCCTTGCCGCTCACGCGGTCCACCAGCCGGTCGCTCAGGGAGAAGCGCATGGCGACGGTGGCATAATCCTGCGGGCCCTCGCGCCACGCCTCGGCGATGTCGCCCTGGAGCAGCTTCACGTCGGAAATCTCGTTGCGCACGCCGCGCTCGGCATTCTCGCGCAGCTCGTCGGCGAAGAAGGCGAAGACCTCCGGCGTGGTGTGGAGCTTCAGCGCCCCCTGGTCCTCGCGCCCGAACGCCACCTGGATCTCGGAGAGCAGGTGCTCGAAGGTGTCGAGGTCGGCGCCGGTGATGCCGATCTCGTCGCCCATGCCGGCCGACGCGCCCGGATGGGCCGTCCCGGGATAGGCGCCCTGGGGCGCGCCACCGCCTGACGCGCTGCCGCCGGAACCGGCCGCCCCGCCGCCCGGCCATCCGCCCATGCCCGACGAGCGGCCATGTCCATGGCCGGCCGGAGCGGGCTGCGGGCCACGCATGAAGCGCAGCACCAGCATCACCACGAGGCCGATCAGCGCCACCTGGAGCAGCAGCCCGAGGAAGCCGGCGAGGCCGCCGAGCCCGTGGCCCAGCAGCAGGCCGATCAGCCCGCCGATGAGCAGGCCGCGCATGAGGTTGCCGGCAAGGCCGCCACCGAACATGGAGGGACGCTGCGGGGTCTGCGGCCGCTGCGCGCTCGCGCCCGGCTGGGCCTGCGGCGCGGTCTGGGGCGTGGTGGAGCGCTGGATGGGCGCGGCAGGCGCCGGCGCCGTGGGCGTCGTGGCCGGGGTCTGGAAGGTGCGGGTGCCGCGGCTGCCGAAGGAGAACCCCTTGCGGGCTTCGGCGCTGTCCGCCGCGAAGAGCCCCATGGCGCAGATCAAGGCCAGTACCGCCACCGAAGTCCGTCCGCGCACCATGAACAGATCCCCCTGTCGTTCGCGCCCGGGCCGCGCCCCCATCATCGGGGACGGCGCTGCCTCGCCGCACGTCGGTTGACATATGGGAAGGTGCGCC
>JAFIHR010000369.1 GCA_017849325.1 Xanthobacter autotrophicus
GAAAGGTTCTCGCGCAGCGCCCAGAGGCTTGCCGCCTGGGTCTGGCTGGCGGCGATGGTGGCGTCCTCCACCTCCTCGGCCTCGAAGGCGGCGCCCAGCACCTCCTCCATGAGGGCGGCAAGGTCGTCCCCCTCGCGGGTGGAGGTCAGCTCCGCCAGCACGCAGAAGGCATGGGTGCCGGCCAGCGGGCGCACCATGTTGGGCACGTGGGCCAGCACCATCTCCAGGCCGAAGGCCGGCAGGATCTCGAACGCGGTGAGGGCGTCGCCGGCGCTCGCCCGCAGCCGCCGCAGCAGGGCCAGCGCCGCATGGGGCGAAGCGAGGCCGATGAAGGCGGTGGCGCGGCTCTTCGGCGCCGGGAACAGCTTCAGCACACCGGCGGTGATGATTCCCAGCGTGCCCTCGGAGCCGATGAAGAGGTCCTTCAGCGCGTAGCCGGTGTTGTCCTTGCGCAGGCGCGACAGGCCGTTCCAGATCCGCCCGTCGGCCAGCACCACCTCGAGGCCCAGCGTCAGCTCGCGCATGTTGCCGTAGCGCAGCACCGCGTTGCCGCCGGCGTTGGTGGAGAGGTTGCCGCCGATCTGGCACGAGCCTTCCGAGGCGATGGAGAGCGGGAACAGGCATCCCACCCCGGAGGCCGCCTCATGCACCTGATGCAGGGTGCAGCCCGCCTCGGCGGTAATCGTGAGGTCGGTGGCGTCCACGTTGCGGACGCGGTTGAGCCGGGTGAGGGAGAGGAGCAGCGCGCCGAACGGCACCTGCCCCCCCACGAGGCCCGTGTTGCCGCCCTGCGGCACCAGCGGAAGGCCCGCCTCGGCGCATTGCGCGACGATGAAGGCCACCTCCTCCGTGCTGCCCGGCCGGAACAGGGCCGGCGTCGCTCCGTGGAACAGGCCGCGCCGCTCGACGAGATAGGGCTCGATCTCGGCGGCGTCGGTCACCACGTTACGCGCGCCGATGCGGGCGGCGATGCGCTCCATCACGGCGGCGGTGGCGTCGGGGGGAAGGGCGAGGGATTGGGGCGCGTGGCTGGACATGATGGCGCGAACACTGCCGCAGCGCCTCGCGGACGGCAAGGGGATGCGCGGGCGATCGGCGATGCCGGGCGCGCCCCGCGGCGGCGGACGGGTGGACCGGCCGCAAGATCGGCAAGACGTGATCGCGCCCGCCGCGCCCGCCGGCGCTTTCGCAAGACACCGCCTGCCCGGCATGAGACGATCCGCCCGCTGGGGTCGCGCCGGAAGCACCGGCAGGCGCCCCGAGGATCACGGAGGCGAGGCCATGAAGCGATTCGGCGAGGCCGTCTGGGCCGGCGGCATCAAGGACGGCAAGGGCGCCATCTCGACCCAGAGCGGCGCCCTGAAGGATTACCCCTACGCCTTCGCGACGCGGTTCGAGGACCAGCCCGGCACCAATCCGGAGGAGCTGATCGGCGCCGCCCACGCCGGCTGCTTCACCATGGCCCTGTCCGGCGTCCTCGGCCGCGCCGGCCTCACCGCCGAGCGCATGCAGACCAAGGCCGAGGTGACCTTGGAGAAGGAGGGCGAAGGCTTCGCCATCACCGCCGTCCACCTGACGCTGCGCGCCAGGATCCCCGGCGCGGACGATGCCACCTTCCAGGAGCTGGCGGCCCAGGCGAAGGCGGGATGCCCGGTGTCCAAGGTGCTCAACGCCGCGATCACCCTCGACGCCACGCTGGAGACCTGAGCGGGCGGCGCGTCGCAGGGTGGCGCCGCGCCTCTGGCAATTTTCCGCCGCTTGAACCAGAAGGGACGCTTCGTGTTCGAACGGAGCCGGGCCCGCATATGGCTGATCGCATCCTCATCGCCCGCATCGGCGCCCCCCACGGGGTGAAGGGCGAGGTGCGCCTTTTCTCTTATGCCGAGGATCCCGCGGCCCTGCTCGATTATGCGCCGCTCACCGATGCGGATGGCCGGCGGACCTTCCGCATCGTGTCGCTGCGCCCGGCCAAGGATCATTTCGTCGCCCGCCTCCAGGGCGTGGACGACCGCAATGCCGCCGAGGCCCTCACCAATCTCGACCTCTACGTGCCCCGCGACGTCCTGCCGGATGCGGATGAAGATACCTTCTACCACGCCGACCTGATCGGCCTCGACGTAGAGGACGAAGCCGGCTCCGTGATCGGCACCGTGGTGGCGCTGCACGATTTCGGCGCCGGCGACGTGCTGGAATACGCCCCCGCCGCCGCTCCGGCAGCGGCCGAAGAAGCGGCCGGGGACGATCCGGACAAGGCAAGCTCCCCCAAGCCGGCCCGCAAGCGCCTCGCCACCCGCATGGTGCCCTTCACCAAGATGGCGGTGCCGGTGGTGGACGTGCCGGGCCGGCGCGTGGTGGTGGCCGATGCCTTCGTGGAAGGCGAGGAGCCCGCCGGGCCCGCCGCGGACGAGGAGGATGCGGGTTGAGCCGCGCGGTTTGACGTCGCCGCCCACCGCGCCCATCACTGCCCCCATGAGCTTTCGCGCCACCGTCCTCACCCTTTATCCGGAGATGTTTCCCGGCCCGCTCGGCCACGCCCTCGCCGGCAAGGCGCTGGCCGGCGGCCTGTGGGCGCTCGACGCCCTGCAGATCCGCGATTTCGCCTTGGACAGGCACCGCTCGGTGGATGACACCCCCGCCGGCGGCGGGCCCGGCATGGTGATGCGCGCCGACGTGCTCGCCCGCGCCATCGATGCCGCCGCCCCGGAGGGCGACGCTCGCCCGCGCCTGCTCATGACGCCGCGCGGGCGCCCCCTCACCCAGGCGCGGGTGCGCGAGCTGGCGGCGGGCCCCGGCGCCGTGATCCTGTGCGGGCGCTTCGAAGGGGTGGACGAGCGCATCGTCGCCGGGCGCGGCCTGGAGGAGGTGTGCGTCGGCGACGTGGTGCTGTCCGGCGGGGAGAGCGCCGCGCTGCTGCTGCTCGATGCCTGCGTGCGGCTCATCCCCGGCGTCATGGGCAAGGTCGAGAGCGGGACCGAGGAGAGCTTCTCCACGGGGCTGCTGGAATATCCGCAATATACCCGCCCGCAGCTGTTCGAAGGCGCGCCCGTTCCGGAGGTGCTCACCTCGGGGGATCACGCCCGCATCGCCCGCTGGCGCCACGAGATGGCCCTCGAAGCCACCCGCGCGCGCCGCCCCGATCTGCTGGCCGGGACCGCCTCGCCGGCCTGTGACGAAAAGATGAAGGAAAGGGAATGACAATGCGGCGCTTCTCATGTAGGAAGCCGCGTCCCTTAACTTATAACGACACGATGTGGCGCCGGGGCGGATTTCACGATCCGGTGGCTGCTAGAGGTTGGCGACATGAACATCATCCAGACGCTCGAAGCCGAGCAGGCGGCAAAGCTCGCCGAAAAGCGCCCGATCCCGGACTTCCAGCCCGGCGATACGGTGACTGTGAACGTGAAGGTGGTCGAAGGCGAGCGCACCCGCGTGCAGGCCTACGAGGGCGTGGTGATCGCGCGCTCCGGCGGCGGCCTCAACGAGAGCTTCACGGTCCGCAAGATTTCCTATGGCGAGGGTGTGGAGCGCGTGTTCCCCATCTATTCGCCGCTGATCGATTCCATCAAGGTCGTGCGCCGCGGCAAGGTGCGTCGCGCCAAGCTGTATTATCTGCGCGACCGCCGCGGCAAGTCCGCCCGCATCGCCGAGCGCCAGGATCGCGACACCAAGGGCAAGAAGGCCAAGGCCGCCGCCGCGCCCGCCGCGGAGTGAGCTAGGCGAGCGCCTGACCGCGCCGCATTCCAGCCGCCGGGCTCCCCCCGGCGGCTTTTTTATTGCGCCCCTCGCCCGTGGCGCCAGACCTTCACCGCGGAAAGGCACAGGATCGCGGCAAGGCCCGGCAGCAGAACCGCGCTCGACACGATGCCGAGCAGCCGGCCGCCGATGAAGCTGCCGAGCATGGATCCCGCCGCCATGGCGAGGACGAAGCCCTTGTGCCGCCCCAGCACGGAGAAGCTCTGGTCCTGGCTGTAGCGGCCGAAGCCCACCAGCATGGTGGGCAGGCTCACCACCAGCGACAGGCTTCCGGCGAGCTTGATGTCGGCGCCGAACAGCAGCACCAGCGTGGGAATCAGCAGCTCCCCGCCGGCAACGCCCATGAGCGAGGCGACGACGCCGATGGCGAGGCCCGCGACGATGCCGGCGGCGATCCGGCCCGGCCCCATCACCACCGCGCCGCCCCCGTCCGGTTCGTGAGCGAACAGGAGCGCCGCGGCGATCACCACCAGCAGCACGGCAAGGACCCGGTAGAGCGCCTCCGACTTCAGCCGGATCGCCCACCCCGCGCCCAGCCAGGCGCCAACGAGGCTCCCCGCCAGCAGGTTGACGATGATGGGCCAATGGGCCGCGATCTCGGCGAAGGGCACCGCCTGCATGCGGAACGGCAGCGCGGTCGCGACCACCACGAGGCTCATGGCCTTGTTGAGGATCACCGCCTCCAGCGCGACGAAGCCGAACAGGCCGATGAGCAGCGGCAGGCGGAACTCGGCGCCTCCGAGCCCGATCAGCCCGCCCAGCGTTCCGATCAGCGCGCCGCCGGCGAAGGCCCAGGCGGGGTGGCGCCCGGCGCCGGCCGCTTCGTCCTGCATCGCCATGGGGCTCCTGCCGCGTCCACCGCCTGAAGGCGCCCTCATGGAGGCGCCCGCGCGTCGCTGAAGCCGTCTCGCGCGAAAGGGCCTCAAACCGCGCCGAAAAACCTTGTGGTGAAGGACGTTACAGCCGCCGCCGCCGGGATGGAACCACCAACCCGCTCCATTCTGCGAGCGGGCTTTCGCCCAGCCAATGACCGGGCATGCGTCGCCCCGACGGCCGACAGGGCATTCCCGCCTCGCCCAGGGCGAAGGTCCCGTCCGCCGGCCCTGGCCGATGATGACGATAAGATGCCGCCCGCCCGCACGTCAGGCCACGGGCCGGCCCGGCCTGTTCCGCACCGCCGTCGCCATCAGGCGGGCGATGAAGCCGCCGGGATCGGCGCGGAAGGCGTCGCGCACCAGGGCGAGCGCGCTCGCCCCGCCCACCCGGTGGCCCGCGCCGCCCACGTGCAGCCAGCCGTCGGCGAGCAGGCAGGGCTCGCGCGCGCCGGTGGCGGGATCTTCCAGATAGACGGTGTGCGTCTCGGCCCATCTGAGCCGGTCGAGGTCGAGATGGCGGTAGAGCACGCGCCAGTTCTGCCCGCCGGTATCGAGGGTGCGCGGCGTGTCGGTGCCGAAATCGAGCGGCAGCGCGGCCACCTTAGCGAAATCGAACACGCTGTAGCCCGGCCACAGGAACCAGCCGCCATAGCGCGTGCCGTAGCGCACCATGCCGTAGCACGGCTGCTCGGCGACCAACGCGGCAAGATCCGTCGGCGCCAGCGGCACGAGATCATGGTCGAGGAGCGCCACCACCTTGGGCCGCGCGGGGCGGATCAGGTTTTCCCAGATCCAGTTGAGCGCCACCGCGTGGGAGCGCGAGCCGTTGCGTCCGCCCTTGAAGGGCGAGGGCGGCAGCGGGCAATAGGGCAGGTCGCGCGCGGCGCACAGGGCGGCGATGGCGGTCCGCGCCTTGGGATCGGAGGAATTGTCGCACACCAGGAGCCGCGCGCCCGGCACGAAGCGGGCGAGCGCGTCGGCCAGCAGTTCCACCGCCTCGGGCAGGTTGAACGCCACGGTGACGGCGAGCACCGGCGGCGCCTCGGCGCGCAGCCGGGCGACGAGCTCGGCCTGCCCCGCGGCGGCGCGGCGGCGATAGATCCTGTCCACCAGCAGGTTGCGCGCCCGCCGGAAGCCGTGGGCGAGCGGCGTGCCGACCAGCCAGTCGCGGGCGGAATAGGTGGCAAGCTCGCGCACGCTACGGCCTCGTCTCGCCGGCGGACGGAGCAGCGTGAGGCTCCGCTGCAGCGGGCGTCGGCGCAGGCGCGGCCGGTTGTTCCGGCATCGCAGCCGCCGGTGCCGCGGCCGCGGGCGCCGCCCCGCGCCGGACGGCATCGGGCGCCGACACCTCCTGAAGCCCCTGCCCGGCCCGGCGCAGCCGCTCGCGCACGGCGGCCTTGTCCAGCACCTTGCCGCTCTGGCCCGCCAGCGCATAGAGCCGTGCCTCGCCCGTCCCGTCGTCGCGGGGATAGCCGGCGATGCGCACGAAGCGGTCGGGAAATGCGGCGATGGCCTCGCGGAGCAGCCGGTTATGGGTCAGCCGTTGCGCCGGCGGCGAGGTATCCACCGCCACGAAGGCGATCCCGAGCTCCTCCAGGCGGTGCATGAGATCGGCGGCGGTGACGACGCGCTCGCCGTCGGCGCCGATGGTGGCGAGCGCCTGCGACCCGCGCACCACGAAGGACGAGCGCTTGCGGTCGCGCTGCGCCACGGCGGCGACGAGCGCTCCCTCCCCGGCCGCGTCGGCACCCACCAGCAGCAGCGGATTGGCCGCATCCTTGGCGAGGAAGACCTGGGCGACATTGTCCATGCCGGTGGCCGGCTTGTGCACCGGCAGGAGCAGCGCCGGCATGGCGAACAGCAGCAGCACCATCGCAACCATCAGGCTTGCCACCGTGGTCCAGCCGGTGGTGAGGAGCCCGAACAGCCCCATGGCGCCGATGGCGGCCAGCACCAGCAGGGGCGACACCAGCGGCAGGGTGGCGAACGGCGCCCCGGCGCGGGGCGCGAGGCACAGGGTCGCGAAGGAAGCGAGCACGAGGATCGCGAGCGCGAGCGGCCCCTCCGATGCCGCTTCGCGCCGGCCCGCCCGCGCCACGGCGAAGAGTGCGCCGATGCCGGCAAGGGTGAGCAGCACGGGCCCGAGCTCGCCGTGAAGCAAGGCCCCGGCGTGGCGCGCCGCCTCCCAGATGCGATCGGGCGCGAGGTGGTCAGCCACCGTCGGCAGGGGCGCCGCCCCCGCACCGCCGGGAAGACCGATGGACAGCACGGTGGCGGCGGCGAGCAGGACGATTCCCCAGGCCCACCAGAAGGCCGGCATCCGAAACACCGGCCAGCGTCGTCCCGCGGCCACGACGAGGGGCGGCAGGAGCGCCAGGGCGGGCGCGGCCGGCCCGCTGAACAGCGCCGCGGCGGACAGGCCGGCGAACAATGCCGCCCAGCGCCGCCGCCCGGTCCTGAGGAAGCGGCCGAACGCCAGCGCGGCCCAGAAGGCGAGCAGCGCCACCGGCAGATCGAGGGTGAGGACGATGGTCGCCTCGCGCATCAGCGGCAGGGCGAGCAGCACCGCCCCCACCGCCACGCCGAGGATGGGGCCCTGCCAGCTCGCCACCACCCAGCCGGCGCTGACCACGAGAAGCGCCGCGAGAACGGCGGGCAGCAGGAGGGCGGCCGGCGTGGCGGGCGAGAGCACCGCGAACCATACCCCCGCCACCAGTCCATAGAGCCCCGGCCAGCCCTCTCCCGACGCCGGAAAGTGCAGCGCGAACTCGCGCACGAAGGCGAGCGGCTCCACCGGCCGACTGGTCAGGAGATCGGCGACGAGCAGGCCGGAGAGATAATGATCGGCCTCCCGCTCGTGGGTGGCGGAGAATTCGGCCAGAAAGGCGCCGGAGCCGCGCTGCTGCAGCACGATCAGCACGGTGAGCAGCACGGTCAGGATCAGGAAGGCCAGCACCCGGAGGGATGCCGTACCCAGGCTTTCGCTGCTGTTCTCGTCCGCCAAATGGATCTCCATCCGCGCCGAAGCCGATCGCCGCGGCGCCTCCGCCTTCTAAGGGGTGGGCGCGGCAACGTCCATGGGACGGATGGAACGCGGGCGCGGGAGGGCGCGCCTGCCGCCAGATGCGACGAGGCCGGCCCGGAGCTCCGGACCGGCCTCGCCTTGAACGCACCGGGGGCACGTCGCGCATCGGGCGCCGTGCCGTTCCGGCCGGGTCTTGCGGGGGATGGCTTACTTCTCTTCGGCCTTGGCCCGCTCGATGCCTTCGAGGATGAGCTTGCGGGCTTCGTCGCCGTCGCCCCAGCGCACGATCTTCACCCACTTGTTGGGCTCGAGATCCTTGTAGTGCTCGAAGAAGTGCTCGATCTGCTGGAGCGTGATGTCGGGCAGGTCGGAATAGGTCTGCACCCGGTCATAGCGCTTGGTGAGCTTGGAGGAGGGCACGGCGACGATCTTCTCGTCCATGCCGCTCTCGTCCTCCATCAGCAGCACGCCGACGGGGCGCACGCTGATCACCGCGCCGGGCACGATGCCGCGGGTGTTGGCCACCAGCACGTCGCACGGATCGCCGTCACCGGACAGGGTGTGGGGGATGAAGCCGTAATTGCCCGGATAGCGCATCGCGGTATAAAGGAACCGATCGACGAACAGCGTTCCCGCGGCCTTGTCCATCTCGTACTTGATGGGCTCCCCGCCGATGGGCACCTCGATCACCACATTGACTTCGTGGGGGGGGTTCTTGCCGATCGGGATAGCATCGATGCGCATGTCGTTCTCGCTTCAAGCTTTTGTCCACGCGGGCGGATGCTCGCGCGGGCGTTACCGCTGCCAAGCGAAGGCGATCTTGTCCAGGGTTTTTGTGCCGAACCGCTCGGTCGACGATGCGACCGGTTGCCCCCCCAGAGCCTTGTAGAAGGCCACCGCATTTTCGTTTTCTGCGAGCGCCCATACCACGAGGCCGTCAAGCCGCGCCAGCGCCAAATCCCGGCGTGCCGCAGAAAACAGCCGCTGGCCGAAGCCGAGGCCCTGATAGAGCGGCGCGAGGTAGATCTCGTAGATCTCGCCGCCATAGGGCAGGCTCTTGGCACGGTTGCCGCCGTAATTCACGTATCCCGCGAGATCCTCCCCCACGAGGAGCACCGACAGCCGGCTGCCGCGCCGGATCGCGGCATCCCACCAGCGCGGGCCGCGCCGCTCCACCATCCGCTCCAGCTCGACGCCGGGGATGAGGCCGCGATAAGCCGTACGCCACGCCTCGTCATGCACCCGCGCGATGGCCGATGCGTCGGCGGGCTTGGCCCTGCGGATTTCGATCAGGCCCGTGCTCATGTGGGAATGGAAGCAAATGCCGGGCTTCGCTTCAAGAGGCGAAAACCGTGGCGGCCCCCATTCCGGCCCTTCGCCCCTACCCCGCGGCGGAAGCGGCGCCGGCAGTCGTGATGCCGGGGCGTTGCCTTCCGGGCGCCGGCGCGCCAAGGAGACGGGGTGCAAAATGGCAAGTCGAGCTTAGATAGGGGGACGGCATCGATGCGCCGCGCAGCATGGGCGACGGGCATTCAAAGGTGGGCCGCCGCCATACGCGCGGCAGGCAAGGGGATGGCATGATACGGTTTCTGCTCCGCTTCGTAGGGTTCTGGCTGCTGGCGGGGGGCTTCGTCGCCCTGGTGGTGGACGGCACGCGCTCCATCGCCGCCTCGGCCGTGGAACTGACCTCGGCCGGCGACGCCTGGTTCGTCCTCGCGCCCGACAGCCTCTCGGCGCTGGAGGCGTGGGGCCGCGAGGCGATGCCGGGACTGTGGGAGCATCTGGCGGCGCCGCTTCTCTCCCTGCCCGCCTTCCTGCCGCTGGCCGGACTGGGGCTGATCCTCCTCGCCATCGGCCGGGTCCGGGAGCGCTCGCGCTTCGAGGCGGCGTGAGGCGCTCGCAATCGGCGGGGGTCGCCCCCATATTGGGGATCCGGCTCCCGCGGCGCGCCAGCCGTTTCGAAGCGTGCCCCGATGGGAGCATCACCTTACCCCCGCGTCGCCGACGCCCGCGCCCCGCGCGGGGCCGACGCTGAAGGAGCGCCACCATGTTCTGGTCCAAGAAGCCGCTCGATCTGCCCACCCGCGAGGACGCCCTGCCCGGCCGGACCCAGGAAATCCCGACCGCGCGCACCCATTACGTCACCGGACGGCCGCTCAAGGGCCCCTATCCGGACGGCCTGAGGACCGCCGTGTTCGCCCTCGGCTGCTTCTGGGGGGCGGAGCGCAAGTTCTGGCAGCAGGAGGGGGTCTACGGCACGGCCGTGGGCTATGTGGCGGGCTTCACCGCCAACCCCACCTATGAGGAGGTCTGCTCCGGCCGCACCGGGCACACCGAGGCGGTGCTGGTCGTCTTCGATCCCGCAAAGGTGACCTACGAGGCGCTGCTGAAGACGTTCTTCGAAGCCCACGACCCGACCCAGGGGATGCGCCAGGGCAATGATGTCGGCACGCAGTACCGCTCCGGCATCTATGTGACCGACGCCGACCAGCGCACCGCGGCGGAGGCGGCCAAGGCGGCCTACGGCACGGCGCTGAAGGCCAAGGGCTTCGGTGCGGTGACCAGCGAGATCGCCGAGCTCGGCCCGTTCTATTTCGCCGAGGACTACCACCAGCAGTATCTCGCCAAGAATCCGGGCGGCTATTGCGGCCTCGGTGGCACCGGCGTCTCCTGCCCCATCGGTACGGGCGTGGCGGCGGAATAGCCGTCAGTCCCGGCCCGAAATGCTCCCTCCCCGCTGCGGGGAGGGCGAGCCGCGCACGTCCCCTTACGCTCGGTCCATCTCGCCCGCCCCCGCCGCGATGATGTATGACAGGAGCCTCCCCGCCCGGCTCCATCCGGAGTGCTTCCATGCCCGATTACGTCTTCGCCCCGCCGGCCGTCCCGTTCCTGCCGGTGACGGGCAGCGACCTGCTCTTCCCGGTCCACCGCATCTATTGCGTCGGCCGCAACTTC
>JAFIHR010000370.1 GCA_017849325.1 Xanthobacter autotrophicus
CTTGCCACCCATCTGGCGGTGGGATAAGGCTGCCGCAGACGTTTCGAATTCCTCCAACCGAGGCCGGCGCGGCAACGCATTGCGCGGTCGCTCCCGCGCCCCGAGGTGCAGGTAAAATGAACGCATTGCTCGTGGATTACCTGCCGGTGGTCATTTTCATCGGCGTCTCTCTGGTGATCGGGCTCGCCCTGCTCGTGTCCCCCTTCATCGTGGCGTACCAGAATCCGGACCCCGAGAAGCTCTCGGCCTATGAGTGCGGCTTCAACGCCTTCGACGATGCGCGCATGACCTTCGACGTGCGGTTCTACCTGGTCTCGATTCTCTTCATCATCTTCGACCTGGAAGTGGCCTTCCTCTTTCCCTGGGCCATCACCTTCGGCGGCCTCGGCGACCTCGGCTTCTGGTCGATGATGATCTTCCTCGGCGTTCTGACGGTCGGCTTCATCTACGAATGGCGCAAGGGAGCTTTGGAATGGGACTGACCCCTTCTGCCACCAAGACCGAGATCGCCCCGGCCCCCAAGGGCATCCTCGATCCCGCCACCGGCCGTCCGGTGGGCGCCGACGATCCCTATTTCACCGATGTGAACGCCCAACTCGCTGACAAGGGCTTCATCCTCACCACGGCGGACGAGCTCATCAACTGGGCGCGCACCGGCTCGCTGATGTGGATGACCTTCGGCCTCGCGTGCTGCGCGGTGGAGATGATGCAGGTCTCCATGCCGCGCTACGACGTGGAGCGCTTCGGCTTCGCCCCGCGCGCCTCGCCGCGCCAGTCCGACGTGATGATCGTCGCCGGCACGCTCACCAACAAGATGGCGCCCGCCCTGCGCAAGGTCTACGACCAGATGCCGGAGCCGCGCTACGTGATCTCCATGGGATCGTGCGCCAACGGCGGCGGCTATTACCATTATTCCTATGCCGTGGTGCGCGGCTGCGACCGCGTGGTGCCGGTGGACATCTATGTGCCCGGCTGCCCGCCCACGGCGGAGGCGCTGCTCTACGGCGTGCTCCTGCTGCAGAAGAAGATTCGCCGCATCGGTACCATCGAGCGCTGACGCGCCGTGGCTTCGAAGTGCTCCGTTGAAGTGTGCTGTTCGCTGAGCCTTGGCCGCGCGGGACGGGATTGGTGAGATGGACGAGACCTTGAAGGATCTTGCGGCCCACGTGGCCGGCGCCCTCGGCGGCGCGGTGAAGGGGTGGACGGTCGCCTTCGGCGAGCTCACCCTCGATGTGGAGCCGGCGCAGATCGTCAAGGTGGCGAGCTTCCTGCGCGACGACCCGGCGTGCGTCTTCAAGTGCATCATCGACGTCTGCGGCGCCGACTATCCGGCCCGCGAGAAGCGCTTCGACGTGGTCTACCACCTGCTGTCGCTGAAGCAGAACCTGCGCATCCGCCTGAAGGTCGAGACCGACGAGGCGACGCCGGTGCCGTCCATCTGCCCGGTCTTCCCGGGGGCCAACTGGTTCGAGCGGGAGGCCTATGACATGTACGGCATCCTGTTCACCGGGCACCCCGAGCTGCGCCGCCTGCTCACCGACTACGGCTTCGACGGCTATCCGCTGCGCAAGGACTTCCCCATGACCGGCTTCGTCGAGGTGCGCTACGACGATTTGGTGAAGCGGGTGGTCTATGAGCCGGTGAAGCTCACCCAGGAATTCCGCAACTTCGACTTCCTCTCGCCGTGGGAGGGCGTCGAGTACGTGCTGCCCGGCGACGAGAAGGCGTCCGGCCAGCCGCCGGTGCCGCCCAAGGCCGGCTGAGGGAGCACGCCATGGCCCAGACCCTCGAGACCGAGAAGCCCGCCGACGCGGTGCGCAACTTCCAGATCAACTTCGGCCCGCAGCATCCGGCCGCCCACGGCGTGCTGCGCATGGTGCTGGAGCTGAACGGCGAGGTGGTGGAGCGGGTGGACCCGCACATCGGCCTCCTGCACCGCGGCACCGAGAAGCTCATCGAGGCCCGCACCTATCTCCAGGCGATGCCCTATTTCGACCGCCTGGACTATTGCGCGCCGATGAATCAGGAGCATGCCTTCTGCCTCGCCGCGGAGAAGCTGCTGGGCCTCGAGGTGCCCCTGCGCGGCCAGCTGGTGCGCGTGCTCTATTCCGAGATCGGGCGCCTGCTCTCCCACCTGCTCAACGTCACCACCTTCGCCATGGACGTGGGCGCGCTCACCCCGCCGCTGTGGGGCTTCGAGGAGCGCGAGAAGCTCATGATCTTCTATGAGCGCGCCTCGGGCAGCCGCATGCATGCGGCCTTCTTCCGCCCGGGCGGCGTGCACCAGGATCTGCCGCGCGCGCTGGTGGAGGACATCGGCGCCTTCTGCGATCCCTTCCTCAAGGTGCTCGACGATCTCGACCGCCTCGTCACCGGCAACCGCATCTTCAAGCAGCGCACGGTGGACATCGGCGTGGTGTCGCTGGAGGACGCGCTCGCCTGGGGCTTCACCGGCGTGATGATCCGCGGCTCCGGCGCCGCCTGGGACCTGCGCCGCGCCCAGCCCTACGAATGCTATTCGGAGCTCGACTTCGACATTCCGATCGGCAAGCACGGCGACTGCTACGACCGCTACGTGGTGCGCATGGAAGAGATGCGCCAGTCCACCAAGATCATGAAGCAGTGCGTGGAGCGCCTGCTGAAGGAGATGGGTCCGGTGACCGCCACCGACCACAAGATCTCGCCGCCCAAGCGCGGGGAGATGAAGCGCTCCATGGAAGCGCTCATCCACCACTTCAAGCTCTATACCGAGGGCTTCCGCGTGCCCGAGGGCGAGGTCTACAGCGCGGTCGAGGCGCCCAAGGGCGAGTTCGGCGTCTATATCGTCTCCGACGGCACCAACAAGCCATACCGCTGCAAGATCCGCGCGCCGGGTTTCGCCCATCTGCAGGCCATGGATTTCCTGTGCCGCGGCCACATGCTCGCCGACGTGTCGGCGGTCCTCGGCTCGCTCGACATCGTGTTCGGGGAGGTGGACCGCTGATGCCGCCCCGCCGCCTCATCCGCCCGACCTGCGCGCCCCGTTCCGGCTCCGCGCGCGCGGTCGCTTTCGGCCTGGAGTCCTGATCCATGTCCGTCCGCCGCCTCGCCCAAGAGCAGCC